>SFEK01000194.1 GCA_004557285.1 Bacteroidales bacterium
CCGCTGGTCGCTGACCACGGACCGCTCCTCCTTCAACGGCAGCGAGAGTGCCCTCAACCAGTGATGCCAACCCCTCCGTTAGATTCTTTGTCAGAGAATTATTATTCTTATATGCCTCTTGAGTAATATCATCACCCTTATAGGCATTGTGGGTCTTTATCCATGTTGCATCAGCATACCAGACGGGCAGCTTGTCAGCAGTTACACCCGTAGCTATTGCCGTTCCGCCATAAGCACATTTGATAGCATAGAAATCATCTTTCGAGGCATTGTCAATCCAATAATTAGTTACATCGCAAAAAGCATAGCGACTACCAATTGCCAAAGTGCGGCTACCGAAAGTCCTTGTCGAAGGTGCACCACATATATTGGCATATTTTAAATGCGCATAAGGAGCGTATGGAGCTGTCCCCACCTTCATATACTCCGGCAGATAAACCTGGACATACTCGCGGCCGTCGGCATTAGACTGACCTGCGTAGAGGAATACTGGGGCCTTGGCCGTCTGTGCCTGCAGTAGCATTCCTACTGCAAGCCAAAGCAGGGTGAAGATACTGAATAACCTTTTCATACTTGCTATAGTTTTTTGTTTTACGGTGCAAAGATAACCACTTCGTACGGGACGGCAGTACGAAATTGTTGTGGATGCTCCCGAATGGGTTGTAAAATAGCATTTTGCAACATTTTCGTCCTTTTTTCGCAACATTTTCAGCGATTTTTTGTATCTTTGCATCTGTGGAACAGATGCTGAATATACTCTTTACGCTGTTGCTTGCACTACCCAGTTCTGTGCAAGCACAGTCAGACTATGACATACTTGACATGCGCAGCGGGCTACAAGAGAGCCGCATCAGAGCACTCTGCCAGATGCCAGACGGGCGCATGGCCATTGCTACGGCGGGCACCATTACTATCTACGACGGCACGCGCTTCACTACATATCACCTCCGCCCAGAACAGGAATACCCACTGAGCGATTACCATGGACTGCGACAGCTGACCTGCGACAGCACCGGTCTGGTGTGGTTGCGTAACGACGGTCGTCTATATGTAGTGGATGCCCGACGCCGACATATCATTGCCAACGTGGACAGTCTACTGAAGGAACGCCGCCTGACAGCCCGTCAGGTGAGTGCATGGCCTGACAGCAAAGACTGGAGGGAAACTGAATACTTTCAAACCGTGAGCCGGCTCACCAGTGACGAGATTAGCGCATTGGTATGCGACAGTTACGGCGGCTTGTGGGTGGGACTGAAAGAGAGCGGTATCTTGTATAGCAATCCTGCCCGTAAACGGCAGTTCCAGACAACTTCTGATGCCTTCCCTTATGAAGCCCTTCATCCGTTCTGCTCGCCACGTGCCAGCCTGTTGTCGTCCAAGTATGCTGCTTCTGCCACCAACTGTACCCTCGACGCGCGTGAGCTGACATACACCTATTTAGGTACCCGCAATGGTGTGATGATCATCGACCGCAAAGACCACCTTGTGGCAACCATTGATGACCGCGATGGACTAAGTACCAACAATGTGGTGGCACTGCTCAGCGACCAGCGTGGTGGCGTTTGGGCTGCCACTGCCAACGGCCTGACACATATATTGCAGACGGGACGCGACTCGTTTGATATCGTTAATTACGGCCTGCTTGACGGCATCGACACTCAGGGGCGCGAGTTCCGCACCTGTCAGATGCACATTGATACATCAGGGCAAATCACTGTGGGTTTCGCAGGGGGCACTGTCGTGTTCCATCCTGATTCGGTCACAGCACCGCGCTACACGTTTCATTTTCCAAGAGTATCCGCTTCAGATAAACCTCAAAATCTTTCTACATCAGAACATCAAAACCTCGGTTGGTTGATAGCTGTTTTGTTTCTTATACTCTGTAGTATCGTATTTGTCGTTTGGCACCGAAGGAAACGAGTGGTTGTACAATCATCAGGCGGCGAAAAATCTTCAGGCTCCAAAAATTATATGACTCAAAACCTGATGACCATGGCACAAGACATTGCTCAACAAGTGGCAGAGGAGAGCAGCTCTTCGTCTGACTTAGAATTTCTTGAGCGTCTGAAGGCCGTTGTCGAACAGCATGTGGGCGACGAGGACTTCTCCGTGCAGAGCCTGAGCGAGATGATGGCCATGGACCGCACTGTACTCTATCGACGCATGCAAGCACTGACAGGCATGCCACCGTCGGTCTACATAAAGAACATCCGTCTGAATGTTGCCCGCAGGCTACTGAGCAACACTGACCTGCCTGTCAGCGACATTGCAGCCAAGACGGGTTTTGCCACAACAAAGTATTTCTCTGCCGTCTTCAAGGATGCTTACGGCATGACTCCTAACGAGTTCCGGAGGTAATAACATGGAGGGCAGTCCATGCTGCTACTAAATTAGTCCCCTTCGAGAAATCGGAGGAGATTAATTTTTGACTTTATGACTCTTGGGCGTTTGCAACAGGGAGCGAGGGCCTACCATATATTTTTTCGCGTCACGACGCTGCCGTCTGGCTGTGTTTCTCGCACGATGACGATGCCGCGTTGCTGACGGCTGACAGGACGACCGCTCAAGTCATAGTATTGAATGCGTCCAACGGCTGTATGGTTGCTGATGGCCTGAATGCCCGTACCTATCTTGCCATTGACGTAATCAGGCAGATAATAGCCTAAATGTGGCGGTTGGTTGTAGGCGGTGTTCTGCCTGGCTATGCCCATACGGTAGACGTAGTCGTGCATCAGTGTAGGTACGGCATACGATGTAGGTGTGCTGGTGTAGAATATCATCAGTTCGGAAGAATCGGCCTTGTTCCACATAACCAGCTCTTCGCGCCAATCACCGAAGAGGTCTGCCTGCAGACAGGGTGTCGCCTTGGAGTAGTTGGCGGTCTGTGCGTTGTTGTAGGTGGTAGAGTAGAAAGAGATGACATTGGCAAAGCTTGACCCGTTCCATTTTGTGATGACGGGTTCAGCATGGGCTGTCTGTACCCAGGAATTGCTGTTGCTGTATTTATAGGAGCCATCGAAGAGCTGGTCCTGACACGATCCGTCCCAATAGATGCGGAAGTTGACAGAACAATTCTTGATTCCGTTCATCCCACGCTTGTAGCCTGCAGCTTCGTAAGTTTGGTCAACATGACCTGAAAATCTGGTCAATAAATTGGGGTACTTACCCAACACGTTCTGCACATATAACGTGCAGAATATGAGCAAAAAGAGCCGAGGCAAGTGCCTGTTTTTCAAGTCCTTGCCTCGTATCTCACTAATTATCAGCATCTAAGGATTATTCCTCGACGGCTGCCTGCGCGGCGGCTAACAGATGTTGATAATCAGCTACTTACAAAGTTATTGTAAACTACTGGCGACTCTTTTACG
>SFEK01000195.1 GCA_004557285.1 Bacteroidales bacterium
AAAAAAGATGATGACGCTACTATGGATGGCCATGTTGGCCGCCATGCCTGTACTGGCCCAGGAGCACCATGACTGGGAGGATGCTTCCATTGTGTCGAGAGGCAAACTGCCCTATCATGCCACACTGCAATTGCCCAGCAAAGAGGCAGAGTGTAAAGAGATTGTCTCGCTCGATGGACAGTGGTATTTCCATTGGTCGAAAGACCCTGCCTCGCGTCCTGCCGACTTCTACAAGTCTACTTTCGATGTTTCGTCATGGCCCACCATACATGTGCCCGGAAACTGGCAGTTGCAAGGCTATGGCAAACCCATCTATACTAACGTAAAATACCCCTTCAAGAAAGATGCTCCCTACGTGACAGGAGTCCCCGACAGCACATACTACAGTTTCGACCATCGCAATCCGGTTGGGTCCTATGTCACCTTTTTCGATGTGCCTCAGGTCTCCCCTTATGGAAGCATAGAGGATGCTTCCTATATCCTCCATTTCGGAGGCGTGAAGTCTGCTTTCTATGTATGGGTTAACGGACAGAAAGTCGGATACAGCCAGAACTCAATGTCACCGTCCGAGTTTGACATCACTCCTTATATAATAAAGGGCAGAAACCGTTTGGCCGTGGAAGTGTACCGCTGGTCGGACGGCAGTTACCTCGAAGACATCGACATGTGGCGACTCTCTGGCATATTCCGCCCCGTGCAGCTATGGGTGCGCCCCCTTGTGCATATTGCAGACTATCACCTTCAGGCTCAACCCTGCGACAACTGGAAAGATGGCGATTTCGTCGCTACCGTCAAGGTGTGCAATCGGGGTCGGAACGCAGCAAGAAACATTCCCGTAAGTGTCACCATTGATGGGCAGCGCTTCACACAAAACGTCAAGCACATTGCTGCGGGCGACACCTTGGCAGTACGCTTCGACGGGCATCTCTCTGGAGTCAGGCTCTGGACACCACACACACCAAATCTCTATCCAGTTACGCTCGCTTGCGATGGCGAACACTTCGAAAGCCACGTCGGATTCAAGAAAGTGGAGATTATTGGCGAGGTGCTGAAAGTGAATGGGCAAAATGTCAAGCTGAGGGGCGTCAACCGTCACGACCACCATCCTCGAACCGGCCGATACTGTGACCCTGCCACATACGAGCAGGATATTGCCTTGATGAAGCAATGCAACATCAATCTGCTGCGTGTGGCCGTATATCCCAGCGATCCCTACCTCTACGAACTTTGCGACCGCTATGGCATCTTCGTAATGGACGAGGCCAACAACGAGAGCCACGACTACGGTATTGGCAACCATACCCTTGGCGACGACCCTGCTTGGCGAACCGCCCATGTGGATAGGGCCAAATCGCTTGTGGAGCGCGACAAGAACCATCCCTCTGTGCTCATATGGTCGCTTGGCAACGAAGCAAGTGCGGGTTTGAATCCTAAAGCCATGCGTGAGGCCATCCTCTCCATCGACACCACACGCGTCATCTACTACGACAGCGACCGCAGCCTCTCCGACATCTACGACGACAGCTACCTCACCCCCGAGAACATGCGTCGCGTAGCCCAGCGTATCAATAATCGCCCCTTCATGATGCGCGAATATGGTCATGCCATGGGCAACTCCATGGGAAATCTCAAGGACTATTGGGACATCATCTACGCAGATTCCAGCATCTGTGGCGCAGCTGTGTGGGATTGGGTAGATCAGGGACTGGAAGCTGTTGGTAGCTCACAATCAGCAAACCCAACCTATCTCTATGGAGGCGACTTTGGTGACCAACCAAACAACGGAACCTTCTGCATCAACGGCATGGTGGCGCCCGACCGAAAGCCACACCCCCATTACTATGAGGTGCAATACGTGTACCAGCCCATCCATTTCTCCATGCACGAGGGACGCATCGAGAAGAAGAGCATGGACCCCTTTGTGCATGTTGATGACTTCGACTACATTTTGGACACCTTGCAGGTTGGCGGAGAACGGCTCATCAACATTAAAGCCCTGCTGAAGCATGACACGCCATGGGCCAAACGTGGCTTTGTGGTGGCTCACGAGCAATTTGTCGAGGGGCAGTATGCCTTCCCGCAGTCGTTTGGAGACATTTCAACAAACGGATTCACATCACCTCTCCTATCTGGAGCCACCTCTCACGGCAAGGTCAAGGCTGTTAAGGTGAAGCATACAGCGCATGGTGTCACCATCCTGACGCGGCATGGGCAGGTAGAGATAGACAGTACAGGAGCCATAACGCAGATTACCGCGCATGGCAAACAATGGCTCATTGCTCCTCTCGAGCCCCATTTCTGGAAGCCCGAAAACGACAACCAGCATGCTGCCAAGTTCGCTCAGCGTCTTGCCATATGGCAGAGCGCTGCTGAGGAGCAGCAGTTGGAGGCCTTCAACGTCAGTAAGCACAAGGATGTCGCCGAGGTCACAGCCACCTTCACCCTGCCCGTGGCAGCCAAACTCATCCTCGTATATACCATTCATTCTGACGGCACTATCAAGGTCGACGTCGACTACCAGCCTCAAGGGAAGGTCAGCGACAAATCATTGGCAGAAGCCCTCAAGACAATGCCAAAGTTCGGCATGAGGATGCGCCTGCCAGCGGATTTCAGCCAGGTGTCATGGTACGGTCGAGGCCCGTTAGAGAACTATCCCGACCGCAAGCTGTCACAGCACGTCGGACGCTATGCGATGCCACTCTCCGACTACGAGGTGGAGTACGTCAATCCTCAAGACAACGGCAACCGTTGCGATGTACGTTCTTTTACTCTGTCTTCCGTCACCACCCAGCGTAAGCTCACTATTCTGGGTTGCCAACCACTCTGCATCCGTGCCTGGGACTACGTTGAAGAGGAGTTGCAGGCCGCCCATCCAAATGAGATGCATCGTGGCGACGGCGTCACAGTCAATATAGACCTCAACATACATGGCGTAGGCGGAGTCGATTCGTGGGGCGCACGCACACTCCCACAGTATACCGTTGATGGCCGCAAACCGCACCACTACAGCTTTTTTATAATTGGGAATTGAAGATTAAAGGTAGGTTCTATAAATTAGCTTTGATGGGATTTTGCTCTATCTTCGAGCAGATTTCTTTGTAAGGGTGAAGCAGCAACCGCAAATTCAACATAGAACCGCAATTTCTCAACAACAAAAGAGTGCTTCTACGAAAAGATTTCGTAAATTTGTACTTGCTAGTTGAATCCGCGGAAGAAAAGTGTTTATGAAAAAGAAATAAATGCCTATCTTTGCATAATAATATTTTAAAATGTGGCAAGAAATATGAAAAGATTTGCTTTGTTACTTGTATTTGGCATAACGACATCTGGCATTGCCAAGGCTCAGG
>SFEK01000037.1 GCA_004557285.1 Bacteroidales bacterium
TTTCTTGCAAATGTACTAATAAATAATCAAAAAGACCTTACGATGAGTGCCGAAACATGCATAAAATATGTTAATCAATCGTATAATTTGTATTTTTCACACTAATATATGAATGTACTTTACCCTATATATACATATCATATATAGTATTGAATATCAATGGAATAACAAATTTTCAAGAACATCAGAATGTACTTGATGAGTACCTATAAGAACAAATGATTGAAAAAGTGTTTATCTTTGTAGCGAATTTTGAAACGATTTACCTAAAATTAATACGTAACATGATGAAACTATTAACGACAAAGAATGTAATGTATCGGTTTCTTATGATGGTACTCTTGGTGTGTGTCACGACGACTGCATCAGCCCAGCAGACAAAGATTACCGGTACGGTGAAAGATTCGGGCGGAGAGCCCTTGATAGGTGTCAGCGTAAGGGTTGACAAGACTGGTCAGGGCACCGTCACAGACATGGATGGCCATTATGCCATCGAAGCATCGTCTTCATCCACCTTGGTATTCTCATACATTGGTTTTGAGACTGCCAACGAAAAGGTTGGCAACCGCAAGATGATTGATGTGACCTTGAAGGAGAGAAGTGACATTCTTGATGAGGTGGTGGTCATAGGCTATGGCACCATGGACAAGAAGGAGCTTACCTCTGCTATCTCGCATGTGAGCGAAAAAGACTTTCTGACTGTCAGTTCGCTCGACCCCTCTATGATGATTCAGGGCAAGGTGCCAGGTGTATCCATTACCAATACCGGTGCCGGCGACCCCAACAACCAGGCAAGCATCCAGATTCGTGGTGTTTCTTCGCGCTCGGCCGGTCTTGGTCCGCTGATTGTCATCGACGGTGTGCCTGGCGGCAATCTGACGAACATCAATCCCAACGACATCGCCTCGTTTGACATTCTTAAGGACGGTGCGGCTTCTGCGATCTACGGAACACGTGGTTCTAATGGTGTCATTGTGGTGACTACCAAGAAGGGAAACAAGGATGGAGCCGTTCACACGTCATATTCTGGTATGGTGTCATTCGATGTCATCAAGAAAGAGCTCGAGATGATGAGCGCCAAAGACTATCGTGACGTGCGTCTTGGATGGGGTGACACAGGCGTCGACCTGGGTGGCAATGTTGATTGGCTTGACGCTGTGAGCCGCACGGGGTTCACCATGCAGCACACCCTCACCATCAGTGGCGGAAACGACAAGAACAACTACCGTGTCAGTGCTGACTATCGCGACGCCAATGGTATAGACCTTCGCTCAGGACGTGAGGAATATGGTGCGCGTGCATCAATCATGCATACCACGAAGAGCGGGCTCTTCACCTTCACTGCCAATGTGGCTCCACGTATCATATACCGCGACAATGCCGACTGGAGTGTGTTCAAGGATGCCATTGAGGCTAATCCCACGACACCGATGATGGATCCTGAAAATCCGGCACGCTATTATAATTTCATGGGACAAGTTGTAGGCTCCAATCCCGTGGAACGACAGAAACTTGAGAAAGACCATGCCGACACGAAACTTCTCGATTGGGATGCCACCGTCAAACTCAATCTCCTGCCATTGCTCGCCAAAGAAGGAAAGAGCAATCATCGCCTCACCACCCAACTGATGTTTGCCGACCATCAATACAGCAACAACAACACATGGTTCCGTCCCTCTACCAGTACCATAGCCATCAACAACGGACGTGAAGGAGAGGCGAGTCGTTCTTATTCCAAGGAGCGCCAACAGATCATGGAGTGGCTCACCAACTACAGCGGCAGTTTCGGCCAGCACAACGTCAAGGTTATGGCCGGCTACTCTTATCAATATTCCAACTATTCGGGTTTTGATGCCTACAACAAAGATTTCCCGAACGACGGACTTGGTGCCGACAACCTCGGATCGGGTGAATACGCAAAGGAGGAAGGAGAAATCTGTATGGGCAGTTATCAGAACGACTCGAAGCTGATAGCCTTCTTCGGTCGCGTGAGCTATGACTTTGCAGGCAAATATATGTTCACAGCCTCAATGCGCCACGAGGGTTCCTCGAAATTCGGTGAAAATCACAAATGGGGCAACTTCCCCGCCGTATCTGCCGGATGGCGCATTTCTGACGAGAAATTCATGAAGGGAGTGAAATGGGTGAACGACCTCAAGTTGCGTGCAGACTTCGGTGTAACGGGCAATCAGGATTTCGACAGTTATCTCTCGTTGAACACCATGACCGGATTTGGATACTATTTATATAACGGAAAGTATTTCCAAGTATGGGGCCCGTCGAAGAATGTCAATCCCAATCTGCGTTGGGAAAAAGGCAAGAACTGGAACGTGGGCATCGACTTCTCACTCTTCGACAACCGTCTGTATGGTTCGGTCAACTATTTCAACCGTCGTCAGCAAGATCTGCTCGGCAACTACAAGGTGTCGGTGCCTCCCTATCTCTTCGACGAGACATTTGTCAATGTGGGAACGATGAAGAACACCGGTATTGAGATTGACCTTAACTTCCGTGCCGTCAACACCAAGGACTTCTCTTACGACATCAACTTCGTTGGTACGACACAGAGCAACAAATTCGTTGATTTCAGCAACTCTGAATATGTGGGTCAGGACTACTATGACGTATGCGGAACAGAAGACCCCTATCCTTTCTACAACCTTCAGCGCATACAGAAAGGCGAGTCGCTCGGTAATTTCTACATGTGGCGTTATGCCGGCCATACCGCCGACGGCGAATGGTTGGTGTACGACAAGGACGGCGACATCATCAGGGCCTCGCAGGCAAGTGATGCCGACCGCACGGTGGTGGGCAACGGTATGCCCAAGTTCACCATGTCAACAACCCACAACTTCCGCTACAAGAATTTCGACCTCTCGCTGTTCTTCCGTGGAGCATTTGATTTTGACCTCTTCAACATCCACGACTTCTATTATGGCACACGCAACTTTACGGGCAACCGCCTGAAGAAGGCATACGCTAAGAATTTTGTGGTTTCATCGACAGCCAACCCCGTCGTGTGCGACTATTTCCTTGAGCGTGGCGATTATCTCAAGCTCGACATGGTGACATTGGGATATACCCTCAAGCCCGAAAACTGCCGTTTCGTTGAGCGCATCCGTCTCTATGGCACAATGAAGAATGTGTTTACATTGACAAAGTTCAGCGGTGTGGATCCGTCAACCTACCAGGTCAACGGTCTTACCCCTGGCGGTCAGGGCTCACGAACTTATTTCCCCTCCACTCGCCAGTTTATCCTGGGCATGCAAATTGACTTTTAGCAAAAACAGGGAGAAAATTGTTTTCACCATGCCGCGCGCAGTCAACAATTCTCGAAGAAAATTGATTTCCAATAACGATTAATTCTGATAAAGACATGAAGATATTCAAATATTTAGTCTCTGCGGCACTGGGTGCAGCCACAATGACGAGTTGCACCGACCTCGACGAGACGCTTTACGACCAGGTGGGCACACAAAACTACTACAACACGAAGATGGACGTCGTCCGTGCCACCTTCCGCCCATTTGAACATGCTTTCTGGAGCATACAGAGCCGACATGTGCTCAACGAACTGTCTGCCGACCAACTCATCACTCCCACTCGCGACGGTTGGTGGGACGACGGGGGCAAATGGCGCCGCCTGCACTATCATGAGTGGAACGTGGAAGACGGTGGTGACCCACAGACAGAATGGAACGGATGCTTTCAAGGCATCATGCAGGCCAACTATGTGATAGAAGACCTCAACACCATTTCTCCTGAAAAGTTTGGTTTTTCCCAGGCTGAATTTGACAACCTGAAAGCTCAGTGCAGGGTGCTGCGTGCCTGGTTCTACATTCGTCTGCTCGATGCTTTCCGCAACGTGCCTCTCGCCGTGAGCTACAATGATGTGTCGCAGAACACCGAGACACAGGTGGAGCCGAAGAGAATATTCGAGTTTATCGAGACGGAACTGCAACAGACAATACCCATGCTCATCGAGAAATCGAGTCTGGGCACCAACGCCTCTATCCAAGGCCAATGGACAAAAGCCAGTGCCGCTGCCCTTCTGGTGCGTCTCTACCTCAATGCCAAAGTGTATATCGGCGAGGAGAAATATGATGAATGTGCTGCAATAGCACAGAAAATTGTCAATGGTGAATATGGCAAATATGCCGTGGCCGACCGCTGGGATGCTGCCTTCGACTGGGACAACGACAACTGCGACGAGGTGCTCTTCGGTTTCCCTGCCGATGCCGGTTACACCTATTGGCAATATCAGGGCGACACTTATTGGTGGACGGTGCCTGCTCGCGCACGTTACTATTTCAACGACTCCAAGTGCAAGGCCGGCGACCACAACACCAAGTATGCCGCTTCTCCAAGTTATGCCCCCAATGGCGAGCTGCTCGACTACCAGTTGGGCATGACGGTGCAGAAATTCCGCAAATATCCAGGAGACGTGCGCCTGAAGCTCTACCGCAATCTTGGCGACAGTCGCCGCGAGGGAATGTTCCTCTATGGCTATCTTGAATACAAGGACGAAAACGGAGCTACCAAGAGAGTCAAGGCACCGGAAGTAGACTACGAACTGTATATCCGCGATGCAGTGGGCAAGTTCCAGGGATTAGACCCCAACAAGTGGCTGGCCGCCACAACAAGCACGCTGCGTGACGGCGACCACAACTCAGGCTGGCACTTTGCCAAATATCCATTCTATTCTGATGAAGACCTGCACCAGATGGAGAGCGACTACACGGAAATTCGCCTGCCCGAAGTCATCTATTCTCTTGCAGAGTGCAAACTGCGCCAGGGCAAGAAGGCAGAGGCAGCACGCCTGCTCAATACAGTGCGCCGCCGCAACTATCCCGCAGAAAATCTCCAAGAGGTGCTCTATGCCCCGGAGGGCAATGCCCAGCTCGACTTGGATGAGATGCTCGACGAATGGGGACGGGAGTTTTTTGCTGAGAGCCGCCGGCGCATCGACCTCATCCGCTTTGGCAAGTTTACATCGGGCACATGGTGGGACAAGACCCCTGATGCCGATTCTCACACGGAGATATTCCCGATTATGCGTCCTATCCTCAACGCCAACAGGGCTTTGAAACAGAATCCGGGATATAATGATTAAGGAGTATAACATTAATAAAAGAATACAATCATGAAACTGAAAAATATCATTTCCGGTCTTGCCGCAATGCTCATGGCATTGTGTATCACAGGCTGCGACGAAGAAAAAGACCCGATAATCATCGAGGGTGACCTGCCCATCAAGACATCCGCCCTCTACATGGTGGGCGATGCCACTCCCAATGGATGGGACATCGGCAATCCCACTCCGCTACAGGCTTCTGCCGACGATGCCCTCATCTTCACATGGGAAGGCTCGCTCTATGCCGGTGAGATGAAGCTCTGCCTGACAACGGGCAGCTGGGACGCTCCTTTCATCCGTCCCGAAAACAACGGCACAGAAATATCCAAGACCAATATCACGGCACAGAAATTCATCATGCACGCCGGTGACCCCGACAACAAATGGCGCGTGACTTACGCCGGAAAATACCGACTCACTTTTGACCTGCGCAACTGGACCATGTCAACAGAGTTTATTGGTGAGAACGACGCCCCTGTGATTGAACCGCTTGAGGCTGAGACGGTATATATGCTGGGCGATGCCACTCCTAACGGTTGGGACAACAACAACCCTACGGAACTGGTGAAGAAGTCAAAGTATGTCTTCGAATATGAAGGTGAACTGAAAGCCGGAGAGATGAAGGCTTGTCTGGAAAAAGGCAGTTGGGATGTGCCGTTCATCCGTCCCGTCTCTGCCGACTGCAAAATCAACAAGAGTGGCGTGGAAAGCGGCGATTTTGTCTTCACCACCGGACCCGACAACAAATGGAGGGTGGAAGAGGCTGGCGTATATCGCATCACTCTTGACCTTGAGCATTGGACAATCAATGCCGTGTTCGTCAGCGAAATTGAAGTGAAGAAAGACCCCATCGAGACCGAGACGCTCTTCATGATCGGTGATGCTACACCTGGCGGCTGGTCGATGGACTCTGCATCTCCATTCACCCGTGATGCCAATGACAAATATGTATTCACATGGGAGGGAGAACTTGTGCCTGGAGAGATGAAGGCTTGCCTTGTGCAAGACGGAACATTTTCTTGCCCATTCCTTCATCCGTCAGTGGCCAATACCGAGATTTCATCGGCAGGCGTTGCTGCTCCTGATTTCTTGTTCTACGCCGGTGACCCCGACAACAAATGGAAGGTGACAGAGGCTGGTACATATCGCATCACCTTCAATCTCAAAGACTATACCATAGCTGTGACGAAAAAATAATCTATCCAAACGACAATGACAATGAAAAATATGACACTAATGACAATATGCCTTGCGGCAGCATCATTGTTTGCCTCATGCAAGGATGACGTGGAGATGAAATATCCACCAAAGTATGAATTGCCCGACTTGCCTGTGGTGGAAGGCATTCACGAGAATGTGAAGGCTCCTCTGTATTGGAGCGTATATGAATATTGCTACGAGAAGGAGCGCCAAGGGGAGACGACCATCGACATCTCTCCCGATGAGTGGGACAAAATCATCGATTTCGTGGCTACAGAGCTCAAGCCCCATGGCTATGACATGATCTGCACCGATGGATTTATCGCCATGTTGTCAACAGACGCTTCGGGATACATGACCCAGTATGGCTCGATTTCGTTGAAAGACCTCGTGGCCAAGTGCAAGGCCAAGGGGCTCAAACTGGGTGTATATGACAACCCGCTGTGGATTCACGGTCCGCGTGAAACAAGGATTGAGGGAACAGACTATACCTTTGCCGACTTGTATTACAACGGGAAGACTGCTGTGCAAAACCCTGGCACCGAAGACAAGTGGTTCCACTGGGCTGTGGCCGCGAATCCTGGTTGCAAGGAATATATCGACGGATTCTTCAAGCATTACAAGGAACTGGGTGTGGACTTCATCCGTATGGACTTCCTCTCTTGGTATGAGGACGGCAAGGACCGCGGTATTGGTATCGTAGGACGTGGCTATGGCCGTGAGAACTATGCCCGTGCCTTGGCTTACATTGCAGAGTCGGCAAAGAAATACGGCATTTTCACTTCGCTTGTCATGCCACATATGTATAATGATGCCGAGCTGGAGGCTCGCTATGGCAATATGGTGCGTATCGTTTGTGATACCGGCGGCGGTGGCTGGTGGCACTGCTCTGCGCAGGACAAGGGCAAGTCTTACGCCAACTGGCCCAACTGCAACAACCAGTTTGACGGCTTTACCTATTGGTCGCATATCTCCGGACGTAACAAGGTGATTCTTGATGGCGACTTCATCCGACTCAACAAATTTGACTCTGAGGCAGAGAAGCAGACGGAAATATCACTCCAGCTCATTGCCGGAGGCCCCGTGGCGGCAGCCGACCAATATAGCACAATCGGTGACAATGCCAAGTACTATACCAATGACGAATTGCTTGCGCTCAATCGCGACGGATTTGTAGGCAAACCGCTTAGCGACAAACTCGGCAACAAGAAGAACGAGATATGGTATGGACAGATGTCTAATGGCGACTATGTCCTCGCCTTGTTCAACCGCAGCGACAACACATCTACCGTGTCAGTCAATTTCTCTGAGATAGGCATCAGTGGCGAGATGAACGTACGCGACCTTTGGGCGCATGCCGATGAGGGAAAGGCAGCGGCTATCACCGCCAATATTCCTGCTCATGGATGCAAGGTGGTGAAGTTGACCAAATAAAACATGTCAAATATCCAATGAAATTTAGTTATGTTTAGTACATTCAATAGGTTTATAATATCAGCAATCTGTGCAATGGTGGCCATGAGTGCCACCGCACAGACGGCCCAACATGCTGTAGCATCGCCCGACGGCAACCTGCTGTTGAGCTTTTCACTGACAGACGAGGGTGTGCCCACATATAAGATTGACTACAAGGGCGTTCCTGTGGTCAAGACCAGCCGTTTGGGCATGGAGCTCAATGAGGAAAACTCATTGATGGACAAGTTTCGCATCAACAATGCCACCACATCTTCATTTGATGAAACATGGCAACCAGTGTGGGGTGAGGAGAAAAGCATCCGCAACCATTACAACGAGTTGTTTGTAGAACTGGAAAAGCCTTCTAACGGACGTTACATGAATTTCCGCTTCCGTGTATATGACGATGGCGTGGGCTTTCGCTATGAATTTCCACAACAGCAGTATCTGCCTTATTTCACCGTCAAGGCTGAGCATACGGAGTTTGCCATGGCTGGCGACCATACCGCATGGTGGATACCCGGCGACTATGACACACAGGAGTATGACTATACCGAGTCGAAGCTGTCGGAGATCCGCGGCCTGATGGAGGCAGCCAAGTGCGACAATGCCTCGCAGACTTTCTTCTCGCCCACAGGTGTGCAGACATCACTGCAGATGAAGACAGCAGAGGGCTTGTATATCAACATTCATGAGGCTGCTCTTGTGGATTATTCTTGTATGCACCTCGACCTCGACGACAAGAACATGGTGTTCCGCTCTCAGCTCACGCCCGATGCCCAGGGCAACATGGCCCATTGCCAAACACCTTGTAGCACTCCTTGGCGCACGGTAATGGTGGTTGACGATGCCCGGAAAGCACTGGCCTCACGTCTTATCCTCAACCTCAACGAGCCTTGCAAATACACCGACACATCATGGATCAAGCCAGTGAAGTATATCGGTGTGTGGTGGGAGATGATTGGCGGAGGCAAGGCATGGTCATATACCAACGACCTGCCCTCTGTGCACATCGGCTCCACCAACTATTCCAAATGCAAGCCCCACGGCAATCACCCAGCGAACAATGAAAATGTGAGAAAATATATCGACTTTGCGGCAAAGCACGGATTCTCGCAAGTGCTTGTCGAGGGTTGGAACATAGGATGGGAAGATTGGTTTGGTCATGAAAAGGACTATGTATTCGACTTCCAGACGCCCTATCCTGATTTTGACATCAAGGCACTCAACGATTATGCCCATTCCAAAGGTGTTCGACTGATGATGCATCACGAGACATCCGGGTCGGCGCGCAATTATGAGCGGCATCTCGAAGCGGCATATCAACTGATGGACAAGTATGGATACAACTCTGTAAAGAGCGGATATGTGGGCAATATCCTGCCGCGTGGCGAACATCACTACGGCCAATGGATGAACAACCACTATCTGTATTGTGTGACCGAGGCCGCCAAGCACCATATCATGGTGAATGCCCATGAAGCAGTGCGCCCCACAGGATTGTGCCGCACCTACCCCAACCTCATCGGCAATGAGTCGGCGCGCGGCACTGAGTATGAGTCGTTTGCAGGAAACAAGGCTTTTCATACAACCGTCCTTCCATTCACCCGTCTGCAGGGAGGTCCGATGGACTACACACCGGGAATCCTCGAAGGTGACATGAACAAGATTGACCCGGGCAAGCACCATCACATCAATTCCACACTCGCCCGTCAGTTGGCTCTTTATGTCACGATGTATAGTCCGTTGCAGATGGCTGCCGACCTTCCCGATAACTATGAGAAATATATGGATGCCTTCCAATTTATCAAGGATGTGGCCATCGACTGGGACGAGAGCCGTTATCTTGAGGCAGAGCCTGGACAGTATATCACCATTGCCCGCAAGGCCAAGGGCACCGACAACTGGTTTATGGGTTGCACAGCTGGCGAGAACGGGCATCAGTCGGTGCTCAAGCTCGACTTCCTCGACAAGGGCAGGAAGTATGAGGCCACTATATATGCCGACGCCAAGGATGCTGACTACAAGAAGAATCCACAGGCATACACCATCTCCAAATGCAAGGTGACCAATAAAAGCATTCTTAAGCTCAAGGCTGCTCCTGGAGGTGGATATGCCATTAGTATAAAACCTATAAATTTAAATTAAAATGATTATGAAAAAGAATTTTTTACAAAAGATGTTCTGCAGTATGGCTCTTGCAGCCGCAGTATTAACCGCTAATGCCGCCGACCGCCTGCTTATTGTCGGAGAAGCTGTCTGGGGCGGCTGGTCTATCGACAACAGTGTGGTGATGCTCAACACCGCGGAAAACCCCGATGTGTTCAAGGCAACAGTCAATCTCAATCAAAACGGAACGTTCAAGTTTCTCACGACTACAGATTGGGGAAATCTTGAATATCGTGCCGGTGACGAAGATGTCACACTCGCCGAGGATGTGGCATCTGCGCTTGTTTCATCTGAAGAGAATGCCAATGACAAGCAGTTTAAGGTGAGCGAGACGGCCAACTATGATATCGTTTGCGACCTCGTGGCGAAGACTATTGTCGTCAAGAAAGCGGCTTACCAGACTAATCCTCTGAATCACACCGCTCTTTGGCTTGTCGGCTCTGCCACACCCGGAGGTTGGAGCATCAGTGAGGGCACTATGCTTTTCCCCTTGGCCGACAATCCCACCGTGTTCACAGCCACAGCTGACCTTGTTGTGGGTGAAATGAAAGTTGCGGTAAACAACCAGACCGGTTATGGACAGACATTCTATCTCCGTGACACAGCAGACGATACAAAGATGGTGTTTGGTGGTGATGACAACAAGTGGAACATCTCAAAGGCCGGAAAATATGATGTAAAGGTTGATGTCGTGAATATGACCATATCAATCGTTGAATCTGGCTCCAATGGCATTTCTTCTACCGAGCGTGTCGTTGATGCCGCGACGACTTGGTACGACCTGAGTGGCAACAAGATGTCTGCACGCGACCTTCGTCCCGGCTGCTACATCCAGAAATGCGGTTCCAAGACAAGCAAAATCATTGTGAAGTAATATTTGCCCTGATTATCATCCTCATTGTGCCTGGTTCGTTTCAAAAACAGCAGAAACGAGCCAGGCAAATCTTTTGGTTGTATTTTCTCGCTTATTCAGCTTCGCGGGCACGCTTTTCCTCATCGAGCAACTGGAAATCCTTTTTGCGCAGCACAAAGCTGTTGCTGAGGTATTTCTCACGAACAATCTTGTTTTCGGCCAACTGCTCCGGTGTGCCTTGAAAGAGGATGCGCCCCTCGAAGAGCAGATAGGCACGGTCGGTGATGGAAAGGGTTTCCTGCACGTTGTGGTCGGTGATCAGGATGCCGATGTTGCGGTATTTCAACTGCCACACAATATGCTGGATGTCTTCCACCGCGATGGGATCGACACCGGCAAATGGTTCGTCGAGCATGATGAATTTGGGGTCGATGGCCAGACAGCGGGCTATCTCTGTGCGTCGGCGCTCACCACCTGAAAGCTGGTCGCCAAGGTTCTTGCGCACTTTGGTGAGACGAAATTCACGGATAAGGCTTTCCAGCTTCTCCATCTGGTATTTCCGGGGCTTTCCCGTCATTTCAAGCACAGAAAGAATATTGTCTTCAACACTGAGTTTGCGAAACACACTTGCTTCCTGCGGCAGATAGCCGATGCCGGCACGTGCACGCTTATAGACAGGATAATCGGTGATGTCCTGGTCGTCGAGATAAATGTGTCCGGCATTGGGAACGATGAGACCGGTGGTCATATAAAACGAGGTGGTCTTGCCCGCACCATTAGGACCGAGAAGCCCTACAATCTCTCCTTGTTTCACATTGATGGAGACATCGTTCACCACGGTTCTTTTGCCATAACGCTTCACCAATCCCTCTGTGCGCAGCACCATTCCTTCAGGTTGTTGAGAAGCTGCTTCCATATTCATTGTATCCATATTCTTCAAATTTCATGCAAAAGTAATGAAATAGTTGCTAATAATATCATAGATGAGGTAAAAACTCCATATAATATTGCAGTTTTTTGTTGTTTTTTGGTTACTTTTGCAACATGAATTACCATAAGGAGTGCAGGCACTCACATTGAGATATGAAATATTTACAAAGTTTTGGCAGTTACCTGCTGTTGATGGGCAGAGCTTTTTCACGCCCCGAGCGTATGCGAATGTTCATGAAGCAATACCTGAAGGAAATGTCGGCCCTGGGTGTTGACTCCATCGGCATAGTGCTGCTTATCTCGTTTTTCATCGGTGCGGTAATTTGTATTCAGATCAAGCTGAACATTTCCAGCCCTTGGATGCCCAAGTTTGTCACGGGCTACGTAACGAGAGAGATCATGCTACTCGAGTTTTCGTCTTCTATCATGTGTCTTATTCTTTCGGGCAAGGTAGGGTCGAACATCGCCTCTGAAATTGGCACGATGAGAGTGACGCAACAGATTGACGCACTTGACATTATGGGGGTCAACTCGGCCAATTTCCTGATTTTGCCCAAGATCATGGGCATGATCACGCTGATGCCGTTTCTCGTGATATTCAGCACGGCCTCGGGCATTGTTGGCGCATACGCCACATCATATATCGGGCATGTGATTTCGGCAGAAGACCTGACCATCGGTTTGCAACACAGCTTCAACCCCTGGTTTATGTATATGAGTATCATCAAGAGCGTCTTCTTTGCCTTTATCATCTCAAGCGTTTCGTCATACTATGGCTATACCGTAGAGGGCGGCTCGGTTGAGGTGGGAAAGTCGAGCACCAATGCCGTAGTGACCAGCAGTGTGCTGATCTTGTTCTCTGATGTGTTCCTCACCCAGATACTGAGTTGAGCCGGTGATTTCAATGACAACATGAAGAAGCGGAAAATATGATTGAAATTAAGAATCTATATAAGTCGTTTGACCAAAAAGAGGTACTGAAGGATATCAGTGCGCTGTTTGAAAGCGGAAAGACCAATCTGATTATCGGCCAGAGTGGCTCGGGAAAGACTGTGCTGATGAAAAACCTTGTGGGATTGCTCGACCCAACCAGCGGCGAAGTGCTGTATGATGGCAGGAACTTCGTGGCCATGGACAAGAAAGAGAAAATCATGCTGCGCAGGGAGATGGGAATGATTTTCCAAAGTGCAGCCCTGTTTGACTCACTCACGGTACTTGAAAACGTGATGTTTCCATTGGACATGTTTTCCAACATGAACTTGAAAGAGCGCGTCCAACGGGCAAGGACTTGTCTCGACCGCGTCAATCTGCAGGATGCAGAACACAAGTTTCCGGGCGAGATTTCGGGTGGTATGCAGAAGCGTGTAGCCATTGCAAGAGCCATCGCCCTTAATCCCAAATATCTGTTTTGCGACGAACCGAACTCAGGTCTTGACCCCAAGACGTCATTGGTCATCGATGAATTGCTACACAGCATCACCCACGAATTCAACATCACGACCATCATCAACACCCACGACATGAACTCGGTGATGGGCATTGGTGAAAATATCATCTTCATCTATGAGGGGAAGAAAGAGTGGCAAGGGGTGAGTGCCGACATCATGAACTCGGACAACAAGAAACTCACCGACTTCATATTTGCCAGCGACCTGCTGAAACAGATGCGACATGCCGTGACAGGCAAATAGTCATCGCATCAGCCAACGCCCCTGATGCTTGACCATGCCCACCACAATCTCTTCGCGCAGACTGTCAACGAATGTCAGCAGCAGAAAGGCATTGGCGGTGGTTGCTGCACTGTCGTTGACACAGTTCAGAATCTTGACATCGCAAATGCCACCATGCTCGTCCTTTTGACGGGCAATGAACATCTTGGCATTGGCCTCCAACTGTCGGCGATAACTGTCGGGAATGGAATCAGGCAGATACATGCCGCCTACAAATGTGGCGGCATGACCTGCCAACAGGGTATCATAATATTCCTTGGCCGCCCGCGCTGCCTCAAGGGTGTCTCGCTGTTCTTCCCTGCACGAAAAGACCAGCGCCGTGAGGCCAATGAATATCAACGGTATGATTTTTCGCATTACTTCTGTCTTATAAATACATTGATGGGCGAGCCTGTAAGCTTCCAGTTCTCACGCAATTTGTTCTCAAGGAAACGCTTGTAAGGCTCCTTGACATATTGGGGCAGATTGGCAAAGAACACAAAGGTGGGGATTTGTGTATTGGGCACCTGCATACAATACTTGATTTTGATGTATTTACCCTTGATTGATGGTGGTGGATAGGCCTCGATGATGGGCAGCATCACCTCGTTGAGCTTTGAGGTGCCTATCCTTAGCTTGCGGTTGAGGTACACATCCTTGGCGGTTTCAAGCACCTTGAAAATGCGCTGCTTGGTCAATGCCGAGGCAAAGACAATGGGGAAATCCGTAAATGGTGCCATACGTTCGCGGATGGCATTCTCGAATGTGGAAATGACTTTCTGGTTCTTGTCTTCCACAAGGTCCCACTTGTTCACGACAACCACCAGCGACTTGTTGTTCTTCTGTATCAGCTGGAAGATGTTCATGTCCTGCGCCTCAATGCCACGGGTGGCATCAATCATGAGGATGCAGACATCCGAATTTTCTATGGAGCGGATAGAGCGCATCACACTGTAAAACTCCAAGTCTTCAGTCACCTTGTTCTTACGGCGGATACCGGCGGTATCGACCAGATAGAAGTCAAACCCGAACTTGTCATAACGGGTATAAATACTGTCACGGGTGGTTCCTGCTATCTCTGTCACGATATTGCGGTCTTCGCCGATAAAAGCATTGATGATGCTGCTCTTGCCGGCATTGGGGCGACCTACTACGGCAAAGCGTGGTATGCCGTCTTCGAGCAGTTCGCCACTGTCTTCTTTCAGTTTGGAGAGCACAAGGTCAAGCAAATCGCCGGTGCCGCTGCCAGTCAAACTGCTGATGCACTGGGGGTCTCCCAATCCTAATTTATAAAACTCGGCAGCCGAATACAACTGGTTGTTGTTGTCCACCTTGTTCACCACGACAACGACAGGGAGCTTGCTGCGGCGGAGAATCTTTGCCACATCCTCATCCCAGTCGGTAAGCCCTGTAGCCACATCCACCACAAAGAGCACAAGGTCGGCCTCTTCGGTGGCAATGATTACCTGCTTGCGTATTTCCTCTTCAAAGATGTCGTCCGAATTGACAACCCATCCACCTGTATCAACAACAGAAAACTCGCTGCCCGACCATTCGCACTTGCCATACTGACGGTCGCGGGTGGTACCTGCCGTATCACTCACAATCGCCTTGCGCGACTTGGTAAGTCTGTTGAACAAGGTCGATTTACCCACGTTGGGGCGTCCTACTATCGCTACTAAATTTGCCATTTCTTTTCCTATATACATTATGGTGGGTTCATCACCCCACTTTGTTGGTAACTGTAACGGTGGTGTGGTCTTTTTTCAAGCCGTCTGCATCTACCTCAAAAAAAAGGAAACGGCCTTACAGCCTACACCACAGTCTTCTCTTTTCATATGGTTATTCGGGATTATACCCAAAGTGGTCGAGCTCCTTCTTGGAGCTACGCCAATCCTTGTCCACCTTGACAAAGGTTTCCAGGAAGATTGACTTTCCGAAGAATTTCTCCAATGCTTTGCGAGCCTCCGTGCTCACCTTCTTCAGCGCATACCCTTGATGACCGATGATGATGCCTTTCTGCGAATCGCGCTCCACATAAATCACCACACGGATGTGGATGTGACGGTCGTCTTCCTTGAACGACTCCACGGCCACTTCGACCGAATAGGGTATCTCCTTGTCGTAATAAAGCAATATCTTTTCCCGCACAATCTCGCTGACGAAAAAGCGTGCTGGCTTGTCTGTCAGCTGGTCTTTGTCAAAATAGGGGGGAGAATCGGGCAGCAGCTCCTTGACACGTTTCAAGAGCATATCAACGCCAAACTTGTTTTTGGCGGATATGGGCAGAATCTCGGCATTTGGCAGCAAGCCATGCCAGCGTTCCACCAGATTTCCCAGTGTTTTCTGGTCGCTTTCGTCAATCTTGTTGATCAGCAGCAATACCGGTATAGACATCTTGGCCACTTTCTCCAGAAAATCCTTGTTCTTCTCGGGGTTCTCCACCACATCGGTGACATAAAGCAAGACATCGGCATCTTGAAGCGCCGACTCTGAGAAAGCCAGCATCGACTCCTGCAACTTGTAGTTTGGTTTGAGCACTCCCGGAGTGTCTGAAAACACAATCTGCATGTCATCGGTATTGACAATACCCATGATGCGATGACGAGTGGTTTGCGCCTTGAATGTGGCGATGCTGATGCGCTCGCCCACAAGTTGATTCATCAACGTAGATTTGCCTACATTGGGGTTTCCCACGATATTTACAAAACCTG
>SFEK01000196.1 GCA_004557285.1 Bacteroidales bacterium
ATTCAAGAACTCTTTGCCGCAATGCTTGCCATTTTAAAAGAAATTCCATTACCTTTGCACTATCATTAAAGGCGTTCAACCAGTTTCACCTCGTGAACGCATACAATCAACAATAATATTATTCACATACATCATTTATATGTATAGCAAAGACGAATTATCATCTAAAAATATCACCGAACTTGAAGAAATCGCCCAAAAAGAAGGGATTGAACTCAAGGGCGGCGAAAGTGCAGAGGATGTCATTTATTCTATTCTGGACAAACAAGCAGAAGTAGAGGGCAACAAAAATCCGCTCGGAGTAAAGCGCAGACGTGTGCGCATTGTCAAGAAAGATACCGACCGTGTATATTCGGTCAACGGAAAAGAAGGCGAGAACTTTGACCTGAAAAAGAACAAGGTGCAAAACGAGGTCATGCCGCTCTTCAACGACGACATTGCACAACCACAAGAACCTGCACCGGCTCCTGCACCTGCCAAGCGAGGACGGCCACGCAAGAAACCGCTTGTTGATCCCTCGCCAGTTGCGGCAGTGCCGGTAGGCGCTGATACTGTTGCCGAAAACATTGTAGCTGCCGAACAACAGCCTGTTGCCGACAAACGGGAAGAGCCCGAGAGCGTGGCAATGCCTGACAACGAGATGGTGGCCAGCAACATTCCTGAGGCCGATATTCTTCACGAAACAGCCGACACAACAGAAGCAGAGCAGATGGCCGACATGGCATTGACACAACAGAACGAAAACCAAGAGAGCGACATGTCTGCCTTGCAGGAGAACATGCCCGAAGTGCCCGAAGCCGAGTTCGCTGCTGATGAAGATGACACCCAATCGCTTGGCCCGGCCGACCTTATTGCCCAACTGCAAGCCAAGGTGAATGCCAAAAACGAACAGGAAGACGAGAAGAATGATGTGCTCAATACAGCCATCTGGCCCGGTGACCCCGGCGACGGTACCGACTTCATTACCGTGGTCGATCTGCCCATTGAAGATCAGATGGCAGTGCCTACCTACGACATGTTCGACAACCCCACCACTCCCATGGATGTTCCAGCCATGTCGTATGCCTCCAGCGTGTTGCCCGAAGCCACCACTTCACAGTATGACTTCACCGACATCATTACCGCCAACGGTGTGCTCGAAATCATGCCCGACGGCTATGGCTTCCTGCGCTCAAGCGACTATAATTACCTGTCTTCGCCCGACGATATCTATGTATCGGTGACACAGATCAAACGATACGGACTCAAGACGGGTGATGTGGTGGAATGTCATGTCAGACCTCCACACGACGGGGAGAAATATTTCCCTCTTACAAGTATCGACAAAATCAACGGACGAGAGCCTGCCGAAGTCAGGGACAGAATACCCTTCGACCATCTTACACCTCTCTTCCCCGACGAGAAATTCTGTCTCTGCGGCGACCGTTCTACCACCAATCTCAGTACACGCATCGTTGACCTGTTCTCGCCGATAGGCAAAGGACAGCGTGCGCTTATCGTGGCACAGCCCAAGACAGGTAAGACCATCCTGATGAAAGATATTGCCAACGCCATTGCCGCCAACCATCCCGAGGCTTATCTCATGATGCTGCTTATCGACGAGCGTCCTGAAGAAGTGACCGACATGGCCCGTACGGTGAATGCAGAGGTCATTGCCTCTACGTTCGACGAACCTGCCGAGCGTCATGTCAAGATTGCAGGCATCGTGCTCGAAAAAGCCAAGCGCATGGTAGAGTGCGGACATGATGTGGTGATATTCCTCGATTCCATCACCCGTCTGGCACGTGCCTACAACACGGTGTCGCCTGCCAGCGGCAAGGTGCTCACCGGTGGTGTGGATGCCAACGCCCTGCAAAAGCCCAAACGATTCTTCGGTGCCGCCCGTAACATTGAGGGTGGAGGATCGCTCACCATCGTGGCCACAGCCTTGATCGATACAGGCAGCAAGATGGACGAAGTGATCTTTGAAGAGTTCAAGGGAACGGGTAACATGGAACTGCAGCTCGACCGTTCGCTCAGCAACAAGCGTATCTTCCCGTCTGTCAACCTGGTGGCTTCAAGTACACGTCGCGACGACCTGCTGCAAGACCGCATGACGCTCGACCGCATGTGGATATTGCGCAAGTATATCTCAGACATGAATCCTATTGAGGCCATGAACACCATCCACGACCGCATGATGCACACCAGAGACAACGAGGAATTCCTGGCCACCATGAACTCGTAGTCGTGGCATGCGACTCCAATCTGATGCATGGATATGTTTGAAAAAGAAATTCACGAGTTTTTGCAACTCACCGTTTTCGGCTTCGAGGTGTCGGATATCCTCACCTTTGGCTGCAAGGCCATAGCCATCTATCTGTTTGTGCGTCTGCTGACGGGTATTACCAAATACCTGTTTCGCAGGGCACTCAACAAAGAGGGCAGGGTGGTGCTCGACGAAACCAAGGTGGGCTTTATCCGCCAGATGGTTGTGGTGGGCATCTATATTGTCGGCATCTCGGCCATGCTCTCGCTCATCCCCGGTATGGAGAAGGTCAGCAACTCCATACTGGCCAGTGCGGGAATCATGGCCATGGCTGTGGGTCTGGCTTCACAGGAGGCATTGTCCAACATCGTGGGTGGGCTGTTCATCATCTTCTCGCATCCCTTCAAGGTGGGCGATTATGTGAAAGTTGATGACATGATCGAGGGTACCGTACTCGAAATCACCTTGAGGCATACCATCATTCGCAATGTGGAGAACCGCATGATACTCATCCCCAACAGCAAAATCAATTCAAGCACCATCATCAATTCCTCTTATGGCGACCGTGCCACCTGTGCATTTGTTGAGATTGGGGTGTCGTACAATACAGATTTGAACCATGCCATCGATGTGATGCGTGACGAAATCATGAAGCATCCGCTGCTTATCGACCGTCGAAGCGATGACGACAAGAACAAGGGTGTGCCTCAGGTCATCATCCGTGTGTTGTCTCTCGGCGATTCGTCCATCACGCTGAGGGCTTGGGCATGGGCTGCCACTTTCTCTGATTCGTTTGTGATGAAATGCGACCTGCTGAAATCCATCAAAGAGCGTTTTGATAGCGAGAAGATAGAAATACCCTATCCTTATTACAATCAAATCGTTCAAAACCAGCAAAATTAAACATCTCAAACAAAATTCGTGGCGAAATATTTGCATTTCTCAATAATAATGCTTACCTTTGCAGCCGATTTGATGGTTCCGTAGCTCAGTTGGATTAGAGCAACGCCCTTCTAAGGCGTGGGTCTAGGGTTCGAAT
>SFEK01000038.1 GCA_004557285.1 Bacteroidales bacterium
TATTGAGCGACGACTTGGTGAAATAGCGGTCGTTGGTCTGGTTATACACTTTCAGGGCGATGTTGCCGTTGGGCAGCAACAGATAGTTGATGTCGAAGTCGCCGATGAACGAAGTGGTGGCATTGGGATTGTCACGATAGCCGAATTGTCCGTTGATGACCAGGCGGTTGTTGAGCAGTCGGCCCGAGAGCAATCCTTCATATTCGGCATTGTTGAAACCCTCGTTGCCCGTGCTGATATTGGCACCAAACGACCAGTTGTTGTCTTTCACCAGATTGCCGAGCAGCGTGTTGATTTGCTGACTGATGGTGCCACTGAGCAGGCTCTGCATGGCCAGACTGGTTTGGTTTTGCTGGTCTTGTTCTGCGGCATTGTTGTTTTTCTGGACATAAAAACGTCCCACGCCGAGCAGATAGACCACCTGCTGGTTCATCTCCTCCTCGCTGTTCATCAAGGTGCGCACCATCTGCTCAGCATCATCGCTCACAGTGGGCATGTCGATGTTGAAATCCAGTTTAGGCGATTTTGGCGTACCCGTGATGTCCATGATGCAATCCACCCTCACGTTGTTGGTAGAGAAACTGTTGCCTATCTGCAGATCAGAGAGGGGCACACTGTTGATGGTATATACCGCCTTCAACCCGAGATTGGCATTGAATGGGTCACCGCCGAAGACAATAGTACCGCCCTGGCTGAACTGGAACATGCGCTTCATCAGGTTCTGTATGGTGAGGCGATAGGTTCCGTGGTCGATGAGATAAGTGCCGAACATGTCGAACGACCCCTTGTTGAAGTAGGTGGCCCTCAGGCTACCGGTTCCGTTGAGAGCGATGCAGTCGCCTGTGTTCTTGTCCATCCTCACGCGCAGGGTGGCATCAGGTGTCATGTTGATGCGGAAGTTGATGTGCATGTCAGAGGAGATGTTGCCATAGTCATCAGCAGCGGCATCATCGTTGTTCATGGCATTGTTGTCAGGACGCAGGGTTTTGTCGTGCCAAGTGATGAACTGCTGGTCGCTGATGGCTTCAGGACTGGCAGCATCGTATTCAATGAACGAGCCCTTCTCGGGTGTCACGTCCAGGTCGATGTCCAGTCGTCCCGACCTCCCCTTGATGCTGCAGTTGCCCGTGGCATAGGCCGTGCCGTAGAACGTGGCTCCGTTGTCATAGCCGTGAGTGTCGTAACACAAGAGGTTTTTCAGCGCGATGTCCAGGTCGTAGGTGAGACGAGTGAGGTGCTTATGCCTCAAGGCTCCATTCACGATAGCGATATTGCCCACACGGTCGTAAATGGTATCGTTGCTGAACATGATGTTGTCGGGCAGCAGGCGAATGGTGTCGTTTCGCAGTTGATAGACCGTGTTGAGAGGTTTAATCTTCAGTCGTCCGTCAGCCACGAATTGTCCCACGAGATTGATGCTGTCGAGCGACCCGACGAGACGTCCCTCACCATTGAGGCGTGTTTCCACGTCGCCGATGAAGCTGCCGCAGAATCCTTCGAGAAACTCGGCGCTGGTATCCTTGGCCTTGAGCCCCAGGTCGATGAAATTCCTTGGTGGAGACACATATCCCTTGATGAGTGTATAACGACCGTTGCCCTCGTCGGCAATGGCGTCGATGTCAATTTGTTTCTCTTTCTTGTTCCATTCCACATTGGCATGCAGGTTGCCCATGCTTCCGTCTTGAAATCTGAATTGCTTCACCTGTAGAGCAGCCCTCATTTCAGGTTCTTGGAACACCGACTTGATGAATCCCTGTCCGGTGGCGTTGCCCTTGAAGTCGACGGAACGGAAGTGCACCAGGTCGAGGATATAGTTCACATCCACATCTTTCAGGTCGATGGTGATAGAGTCGTTCTGGCTCTTGGTGGCCGTTCCCCACACCTTGATGTGCTGCTGGTTGTGCTCTATGGAAAAGTGGTCAACGAACAAGTTTCCGTCGTCGTAGATGATGTTGGCAGGTTTCACATGCCACACCGTGTCGTTGACGTGTATATCCGAGGGTTTGACATCCACATAGATATAAGGTTTACCCATGTCGTTGCGCAGGAATTGTGTTTCTGTGGTCACATATCCCGACATCTGGTGAGCGTTGGCGTTGCTCCATCTCACGGTGGTGCCGAGACGGTCGTCGCTCATGGTGGCCTGCAGTTCGCAGTTGAGCTGTTTGCCCTTGTCCATGATTTTTCTCACCCAGGCATTCATGGTGAGGGAGTCTCCGGGCGTGTCGGCGGTGATGAAGGCATACTCATAGTCTTTGCCATCATAGGCAAACCGGTCGGCGCGGCACTTGAGGCTGAACAGCTGATTCTCATCATCAATCACCGCCCTGAGATTGAGGGGCGATTTGAGTTGAAGAGGTATTTTGAAGAATGCGTTGAGCCAGTCGGAGTTGTTGATTTCGGCATACAGGTGAGCCTTGTTGCTGCTGCCGGGCGAGGCATTGAAGAGCGAGGGCATCTTTGAGTGGAGCAAGGCGTTGAAACTCTGTGCCAGTTGTGCCGGTTTAAACTGTCCTGTGAGTTCGGCAAATCCAAAGTCGCTCTGCATGGTGATGCTGTTGGCCTTGGCCAGCAAGTCGAGGTGTTCCAGCCGGTAGGTGCCTGTCTGCGATTGCATGACGAGACTGTTGATGCTCACCTGTCCGGTGGAAGCAACGATGTCACGACGGTCGATGTTGGCCTGAGCGTTGATGTCGAATCCCAGTGTAGCCCCCTTCCATTGATCAGACAAGTGCAGTTGTGCCGGGTCGAGCTGTTTCACGCTGCCGCTGATAGTGGCGGCCGTGTGACTGTCGTTCATGGTGATGTTGGCGTTCATGTCCACTTGAATGTTGGGGTCGTCGATGCCCAGCAGTCCATCCACCATGTTATTGTTGGCGTTGGCTTTGAGAGAGATGTTGCGGTAAGGATAGTCGTTGTAGTCGATATGTGTCACCGCGGCCTCGACCTTCATCTGCTGCAAGAGATTGTCCATCGAGGCACAGCTGCAGTTGACCGTTGCCGAGAGTTTGCCCAGCTGACTGTTGTCAATCAGCGTGCCAATGTTCAGGTTGTTGACTACGGTTTTGGCCGCAAATCCTTTGCCCTGCCGCTGAGCTTGCAGCGTGAGTTGTCCGATGTCGGTGCGCAAGATTCCATCAACGCTTGAGGGCAGTCCTTTGCCCGTCATTTTGCCCGTAAAGTGCATGATGCCAAGATGTTTCAGAAGCATGGGCAGAGGTTTTTCATGGGGCAGGATGTGTGCCACCATGCTCATGGTTTTCTCCACATCACAGTCCAACTGCTTGATTTGCAGTGTCCAATCAGGTTCACGGGCATCCATGTGGCGTACCGTGCCTTGTAACGAAAGTTGCAGTCTGGCATCGTCACTGTTCAGGTTAAGCTGGTGCAAGGTAGCGTTGTAGCCCTTTCCGTCGATGGTGGCGTGGAAAGCCAAGTTGCCCTGAAAGGAGTTGAGTGCGGGACAGATGCAGGCCAAATCAGCCAAGGTGAGGCTGCAGTCGTTGGTGTGGCATTGCCACTTCATGCTACCCATATCCACGGCATCGCCCTTCATGTTGTAGCGAGCCTCCACCTTGTCGATGTTGATCAGCGAGTGGGGCAGGGCGAGGTTGAAATCGGTGAGCAAGGCATTGTTGCGGTTGGCCTCGAAACAGAAGTGAAGCCGTTGCAAGGCCAGTCCTGATGCTTCGTTGAGCGACAGTTTCTTCACGACGAGAGCCACGCTGTCGGGGGTGAGGCATGGGATGACCAGATGTGCGCTGATGTCGCTCACGCTAAGGTGCCGCGGGTTGATTCTGCCCGAGGTGTGAGGCACGTCGTGCTGATCGTATTTGAATGAGCCATGCCGTATGATGAGCGAACTGATGCTGAGGTTGATGCTGCTCTTGGTCTTTTTCTCGCCCGATGAAAGCGAGTCGAGCAAGAACTGGTAGTTGGGCTGGCTGTCGGCATGCTGACGGTAGAATGAGGCCTGCAAGCCAAATGCCTGTGCCGAAGTCACGCTTATTCTGCCATTGGCGATGAGCTGTGGCAGACTGATTTTGGCAGCCAGTCGTGAGGCACAAATCATCTCCTTGGCCTGCCGGTCATAGATTTTCACGTCGTCGATGATGATGCGGTTGAGCAGTCCCAGGTCGATGCGCCCCACGCACACCTTGGTGCCAATTTTCTGCTGCAAGGCATCGGCGGTTTTTTGGGCAATCCAGGTCTGGACAAAAGGCAGGCTGACGAGTGTGGCCAAGACAAGATACGACACCACAACCGTCCATATCAATCCGTTGATGACATGTTTTAGTTTCTTCAATGTTCTCGCTATTTAAGCAGTAAATCCTGTTTCTGCAAGGTGGATAATGTTAATTTTGCGGCAAAATTACATGAAAAACTTGTAAATGTGCGATATTTTTGAGGAAAATTCATAGAAACTTTGCTTTTTTATGTAATTTTGCAGCTAATTAATTAGTATTCCTTAAACCTGCATTCGGGCAGGTTGTTGAAAAAAGCATGTGAATATGAATAAAGTGTTTAAATTACGCCGAGGTCTCGACATCCATCTTCAAGGTGCAGCAGAGCTGAAGAGGATAAAGGTTGACATAGGCGATGAAGTGGCTCTGATGCCAGGTTCTTTTTCAGGATTGATTCCCAAAGTAACGGTGAAGGAGGGCGACCATGTCAACGCAGGCCAGGCGCTCTTTGTGAACAAGCAATATCCTGAGGTTGGCTTTGCATCACCCGTCAGCGGTATTGTTGCCGCTATTGTGAGAGGCGAGCGCAGAAAGGTGCTTCGCGTAGTGTTGAAACCCGATGCTGAGCAATGCCACACCGACTATGGTGTCAAGCCAGTGGATGGGCTGAGTGCCGACGAGGTGATTGACGCCTTGCTTCAAGCAGGTTTGTTCGGCTATATCGACCAGTTGCCCTACGCCATTTCCACCAACCCCCAAACCAAGCCTAAGGCAATATTCGTAAGTGCACTGAGAGACAAGCCGTTGGCTTGCGACTTTGAATATGAACTTGAAGGCAATGAAAAGGATTTCCAAACGGGTCTTGATGCCCTGTCGAAGGTGGCCACCACCTATCTCGGTGTGGGCAGCAAGCAGCAGTCTCCAGGTCTTTTGCAGGCACGCAATGTGCAGGTCAACGTGTTCGACGGGCCATGCCCTGCCGGCAACGTGGGCGTGCAAGTGAACCACATTGCACCCGTAAACAAGGGCGACGTGGTGTGGACAGTAGATCCCACGGCGGTGATTTTCTTCGGCCGACTGTTCAACACAGGCAAGGTTGACCTGCGCCGCACCGTGGCCATAGTGGGCAGCGAGGTGAGCCAGCCCGTGTATGCCGAGGTGCTTGTGGGCCAGCGCATCGACACCATGCTCAAGGGCAAGGTGGATGAGCGCCGCTCGCTGCGCATCATCGACGGCAACGTGCTCACGGGCCGCCATTGTGGCATGGACGACTATCTCGGCGCACACTCGTCTGAGGTGACGGTGATTCCCGAGGGCGACCAGGCACACGAGATGTTTGGCTGGATTATGCCCCGTCTGCGCCAGTTCTCCGTCAACCGCAGCTATTTCAGTTGGCTCATGGGTGGCAGGAAATATGCCCTCGATGCCCGTATCAAGGGAGGCAGGCGGCACATGATCATGAGCGGCGAATACGACAAGGTGCTGCCCATGGACATCTACGGTGAATTTCTCATCAAGGCCATCATCACCCAAGACATCGACAAGATGGAGCAACTGGGCATCTACGAGGTGGCCCCCGAGGACTTTGCCCTGGCCGAGTTTGTCGATTCATCCAAACTTGAGCTGCAGCGCATCGTGCGCGAAGGTCTTGACATGCTGCGCAAGGAGAATGCCTGACCCTCAACGTGTGAACACATCTCTTAACGCAATATATTGTAAACCAGCGAATTAATTGAATATGTTAAAGAAATATCTTGACCGTATCAGGCCAAACTTCGAGAAAGGCGGCAAGTGGCATGCCTTTCACAGCGTGTTTGACGGCATGGAGACGTTCTTGTATGTGCCCGACACCACATCACGTCATGGCACGCACATCCACGACGCCATCGACTCCAAGCGCATCATGAGTATAGTTGTCATTGCCCTGCTGCCCGCATTGCTTTTCGGCATGTACAACATCGGTTACCAAAACTATGCTGCTGCCGGCACACTGGCATCGGCATCGCATGTAGAACTCTTTTTATATGGTTTCCTGGCCGTGCTGCCCAAGCTCCTGGTGAGTTATATCGTGGGTCTGGGCATCGAGTTTGCCTGGGCACAGATGAAGGGCGAGGAAATCCAGGAAGGCTATCTCGTGAGCGGCATCCTCATCCCCATGGTGCTGCCTGTGAACTGTCCATTGTGGATCATCATCATCGCCGTGGCTTTTGCGGTGATTTTCGTCAAGGAAATCTTCGGCGGCACCGGCATGAACATCTTCAATGTGGCCTTGGCCGCACGTGCCTTCATGTTCTTCTCCTATCCCTCGGTGATGAGCGGCGACAGCGTATGGGTGGCCAGCGACACCATACTGGGCTTGGGCAATGTGCTGCCCGACACCTACACACAGGCCACACCGCTGGCCGAGGCTGCCCAGCATGCCGACCTGTCGTACAGTCTTTTTGACATGGTCATCGGTCTTATCCCCGGTTCCATCGGCGAAACCAGCGTCATTGCCATCGCCCTGGGTGCCATCATCCTGCTCGTCACGGGCATCGGCAGTTTCAGAACCATGTTCTCTGTGTTTCTCGGCGGTGCCCTCATGGCCGTGCTCTTCAGCCACCTGGGCATGACGTCCATCAGTTGGTACGAGCATCTGGCATTGGGCGGATTCTGCTTCGGTGCCGTGTTCATGGCCACCGACCCAGTCACATCGGCACGCACCACCAAAGGCCAATACATCTATGGTTTCCTCATCGGCGTGCTGGCCGTCATCATCCGTGTGATGAACCCCGGCTATCCCGAGGGCATGATGCTCGCCATCTTGTTCATGAACATGTTTGCACCGCTCATCGACTACTGTGTGGTGCAGCGCAACATTTCGGCTCGTGCCCGTCGCGCACAGCATAACAAATAAAGAAAGGATATGACTATGGCTAACGAAAAAAGAAAAATAGATACCAACTCCAACACCTATACCATTCTCTATGCGGTGGTGATTGTGGTGGTTGTGGCTTTCCTCCTGGCATTCGTGTCGAGTGCGCTGCGCTCCAGACAGGAGGTGAATGTGGCCCTCGACAAGAAAAAGCAGATACTCGCCGCCCTCAACGTGCGCGACATCAGCGACGACGAGGTGGATGCACGCTACAAGCAGATGGTGGTGAGCGACGACATCATCGACGAGCACAACCAAGTGCAGCAGCAGGGCACCCGCGGGGGCGAACAGGCTGCGTTCAAGCTCAACAGTGCCGACTACAAGGCCGGACGCCTGGCCCTGTATGTGTGCGACGTTGACGGCCAGCGCAAATATGTCATCCCCGTGTATGGCATGGGCCTGTGGGGCCCCATCAGCGGCTATATCTCCATCAACGACGACAAGAACACCATCTATGGTGCCTACTTCAACCACGAGAGCGAGACGGCCGGTCTGGGTGCCGAAATCAAGGACAGCCGCGATTGGCAACGGCAGTTTGCCGGCAAGCAGCTCACCAAAGAGGGTGTGCCGGGCATAGCCCTCGCCGTGGTCAAGAAGAGCGAGGTGAAAGACGCCACCGTGCAGTGTGACGCCGTTACCGGAGCCACATTGACCTCCGACGGCGTGAGCCTCATGCTGCAGGAGTGTCTGGGCAAATACATTGAATTTTTTAATGAAACCAAATAACAGGAGGTGAAAAGAAATATGAGCAAGTTGTTTTCCAAAGAGAACAAAGAAGTCTTTACGACACCTTTGAACGCCGACCACCCCGTGCTGATGCAGGTGCTGGGCATTTGTTCGGCATTGGCGGTGACCTCGCAGCTGAAGCCAGCCATCGTCATGGGTCTCGCGGTGACCATCATCACCGCATTTTCAAATGTCATCATTTCGCTGATGCGCAACACCATCCCCAACCGCATCCGTATCATCGTGCAGCTTGTGGTGGTGGCAGCCCTTGTCACCATCGTCAGCCAGGTGCTCAAGGCCTTTGCCTATGACGTGAGTGTGCAGCTCTCGGTGTATGTGGGTCTTATCATCACCAACTGTATTCTGATGGGACGCCTTGAGGCCTTCGCCATGAAGAACAAGCCCTGGCCCAGTCTCATCGACGGTGTGGCCAACGGTTTGGGCTATGCCATGATTCTGGTGCTGGTAGGTGCATTGCGCGAGCTTTTCGGCCGTGGCACACTGCTGGGCCTGCAGGTGATACCTCAGCCTGTGTATGATGCAGGATATATCAACAACGGCATGATGACCATGCCCGCCATGGCGCTTATCCTGGTGGGATGTGTGATTTGGGTTCATCGTGCATATTTTAGCAAACAATGATTATGGAACAGACAATCAGCTTATTCTTCAGGTCCATCTTCGTGGACAACATGATATTCGCGTTCTTCCTCGGCATGTGCTCGTTCCTTGCCGTGTCAAAAAACGTCAAGACCTCATTCGGACTGGGTGTGGCGGTCACCTTCGTGCTTCTTGTCACGGTGCCCGTGGATTATCTGCTGCAGGTGTATGTGCTTGGCCCCGGATGCCTTGCACCTGGCGTTGACCTCTCTTACCTGAGCTTCATCCTCTTCATCGCTGTCATTGCAGGCATCGTGCAGCTGGTAGAGATGGCCGTTGAGCGTTTCTCTCCATCGCTCTATGCCTCGCTCGGCATCTTCCTGCCGCTCATCGCCGTCAACTGTGCCATCATGGGTGCATCACTCTTCATGCAGCAGCGCATCAACCTCGACCCCTCCAACAGCCAGTACATCGGCAGCGTGGCCGATGCTGTGGTCTATGCGGCAGGCAGTGGTATCGGATGGACGCTGGCCATCGTGTCGATGGGTGCCATACGCGAAAAACTGCAATACAGCGACGTGCCCAAACCGCTGCAGGGACTGGGCATTACATTCATCACCGTGGGACTGATGGCCATGGCCATGATGTGTTTCTCGGGTCTTAAAATCTAACACACTTAACATTACAGAACATCTATTATGGTACAATTCATAGCTATCAGCATCATCGTGTTCCTCGTGGTTATCCTCTCCATGGTAACCATGCTGCTCGTGGCCAAGCGTTTCCTTTCGCCCAGCGGCAACGTGAACATCGAAATCAACGGCGACAAGACCATCACCGTGCCACAGGGTTCATCGCTCATGGCCACGCTCAACGAAAACGGCATCTACCTGCCCTCGGCCTGCGGCGGCAAGTCGAGCTGCGGACAGTGCAAGGTGCAGGTGCTTGAGGGTGGTGGCGAAATACTCGACTCTGAGCGGCCACACTTCTCGCGCAAGCAAATCAAGGACCATTGGCGACTGGGATGCCAGTGCAAGGTGAAGGGCGACCTCAAGATACGCGTGCCCGAAAGCGTGCTCGGCGTGAAAGAGTGGGAGTGTACGGTCATCAGCAACCGCAACGTGAGCTCGTTCATCAAGGAATTTATCGTGGCCTTGCCCCCGGGCGAACACATGGACTTCGTGCCCGGTTCGTATGCACAAATCAAGATTCCTGCCTACGGCACCATCGACTATGACAAGGATTTCGACAAGGCCGACATCGGCGACACCTACAAGCCCATGTGGGACAAGTTCAACATCTTCTCGGTCAAGGCACACAACGACACGCCCACCGTCAGGGCCTACTCCATGGCCAACTATCCCGCCGAGGGCGACCGTATCATGCTCACCGTGCGCATTGCCACACCGCCTTTCAAGCCAAGGCCACAGGTGGGTTTCCAGGATGTTCCGGCAGGCATCGCCTCGTCGTACATCTTCAGCCGCAAGCCCGGCGACAAGGTCATCATGAGCGGTCCTTACGGCGAATTCCGCCCCATCTTCGACAGCAAGAAAGAGATGATATGGGTAGGTGGTGGTGCAGGAATGGCACCTTTGCGCTCGCAGATCATGCACATGACGAGAACGCTGAACACCCGCGACCGTGAGATGCACTATTTCTACGGCGCACGCTCGCTGGTGGAGGTGTTCTACCTCGACGACTTCCTGCAGTTGGAAAAGGATTTCAGCAATTTCCACTTCCACCTGGCACTCGACCGCCCCGACCCCGAGGCCGACAAGGCGGGTGTGAAATACACCGCAGGATTTGTGCACGAAGTGATGTACAACACTTACCTCAAGGACGTGGATTCGCCCGAAGACATCGAATACTACATGTGTGGCCCCGGCCCGATGAGCAACGCCGTGGTCAAGATGCTCGACAGTCTTGGCGTGGAGCCCGAGTCTATCATGTACGACAATTTCGGATAAAACAGATACCTGGAACACAAAGTGGGGGATGCAGCGTTGCACCCCCCACTTTATTTGCTTATGATTCACCCAAATATCCTCAAGCATCACCTGCCGCGCAGCACCGCCGCACACAACTTGCGCACAAAACCATGCCGCGAGAGGCGACTGAAGAGTGCATATTTGGTGGTGTAGTTTTCCTTGGGCAGAGGATACAGCCCCAGTTGCTCCAGTCGTTTCAGTCGGGCGTCGAGCTGGTTGGCCGAACGGGTGAGTTTCACCGTGAGCAACACATAGTCCATGGTGAGTTGCGCCACACGCCGCCTCATGGCCTGCTGCTCGCGTCGCGGCAGCGAGTCGATTTTGTTGCTCAGACCGATGATGATTTGCTCGGCATCGTTGAGCCGTTTCAGGGTGGAACGCCTGGCCGTGTCGTGGCTGATGGAAACGTTGCGTTTGCGGTAGAAATAGGCGGGGATGTCGGTGTCGTAGATTTTTTCGGCACGCAGCATGAGCAGCGGCGTGAACTCCTCGTCCTCGTTCAGCAGTCCGGGCGTGAAGAGCAGGTTGCCGAGAATACGGCGACTGAAGGCATAGCCCCACACGGGTGTGCGCAGGTTGTGGTGTCGCATGTAGGTGGTGCCGTCGGTGGCCTCGGGCATCTTGAACACAGCTGCCACCTGCATGTTGTCGGCAGGTTTGAACAGCACCATGTCGGGGTGCTCATACCTGATGATGTCGAGGCAATGCTCATAGCCTGCGCTGACGAGACAGTCGTCGGCATCCACAAACTGGATGTATTCGCCGGTGGCCAGCATCAGCCCCGTGTTTCGCGCCACGCCGGGCCCCTGGTTGCGCTGCCTGACATACACCAATTGGTGGCTATATCCATGCAAATCGTTGATAATCGACGTTTCTGACCCATCATCAACGAGGATAATCTCACGTTCTGCGGGGCGCATGGAGAGGTTGAGGATGCTGTCGAGGCACTCTCTGACCATGGCCAAAGGCAGATTGTAACATGTCAATATAAAACTGACAAGTGGCTTGTTTTGCGCTTGTTTTCGGTTATTCATCATGCAAAATTACCACTTTTTCCCTAATCTTGCAATATTTTCGCATACTTTGTCGTGCTAAAAACACCTCATCCTTGTTGTCGTGAAAACATCACCTCGCTACACACACCCCTTGAAAATCTGACAGTTCTGACAGTTCTGACAGTTATTTTCGCCCCAAAAATCGGGTTCGTTTTTTTACATGGAGTGAATTTTATTTATATATATAATATATTATATATATAAATAAACTATTTCTACTATAAACATTATCAACCTCAGCACACCCCCTGTTTTCTGTGTTTTTCGCGGTGTTTTTGGGTGGATAAGGGACCCGAAACAACTGTCAGAACTGTCAGAACTGTCAGATTCTGCCGAAAAGCACGAAATCCGGGACAAACCGCGCCGACATTCAGGACAACTATTGCATCGGGGGCGAATAATGCGTAACTTTGCAGTGGTTGATGAGCCGACTGGATGCAGCTGCCGAGCCGACTCAAAAGACCTTGAGATTCGGTTTGACGCGCGGATTGAGCCGACTCAACACACCAGTATCAATCGGGCCGGGCCTGTGCCGCCGCCACAGGCAAGCACCAAGTCCCACACCGGCAGTGGGCATGAGATTATGGCATTACAAGTACAAATGGTTGTTTCGGAAAACAAGATGATTGGTGAGAAAATCGTCAGTCCTCGTCTGGTGAATCTCCAGTCGCTGGCCTTCGACGACTTCTGCGACTTTGTCGCTCAGGGTTCCACCGTGACCGCCGCCGACGTGAGTGCGGTGATGAAACAGCTGGAGAAGAACATCCCCTTCATCCTCTCGCTCAACACCAAGGTCAACGTGTCGCCCGAGGGGCTCGTGTTCCGTCCCTCCGTCAAGGGCAGCATCACCCAGAGCCAGCTGGCGGCCAAACTGTCGGCACGCAGGCAGGCCTACCTCGATGCCGGCGACACGGAGAGTGCAGAGAAAATCAACGTGAACCGCCCATTGGAGTCGGCCGACCTCTCGGTGAACGACCTGCAGGCCTGCATCGTCATCGACCTGCCCAAGCGTTGGGACACCCGTTTCAAGCAGCAGGTGGAGTTCAAGCGCGTGACCAAGGGCGCCAACATGATGAGCGACAGCGAAAACGGTGATGACACCACCTACACCCTCAGCGTCAGCACCGCCAACCCCGCCATGGGAACGGTTGACACGAGCGTGAACAAGAGCTATGCCCCCGGCACTCTGGTCACTGTGAAGGCCACACCTGCATCGGGCTATGCCTTCGACCAGTGGAGCGACGGCAACACCTCGGCCACCCGCACACTGACCATGAACGGCAACCTCAACCTGGTGGCCTCGTTCAAGACCAACACCTCTTCGGGCAGCGGCAGCGACGAGGAAGGCGGCGGCGGACTGGGTGCCTGATGCAGTCTGTTGACAGTCGTTGCGGCATGCGATAGGAGGTAGTTAATGCCGTTCGGCATGCGGCGGTTCTCTCTTTTTGGCTGCCATTCGACGTACTAATTCGGAATTTGCACCCGTTAGACAACACGCATGGCGAGCCTACGCAAAAGAAAGGTGCGGTGATACAGCCGCACCTTCTGTTGCTTTTATTCCACTATCGTCATGTCGATGCTGTGCCCGCGAGCCAGGCTCTTGCGCAGCCGCTCATAGAGCACATTGAAGGCCGCAGCCGACTTCTTGACACATCCCGGCACCAGTTGTTCGCCCACGATGATGTTGGCACAGCGCAGGCAGAACACCCCGTTGCCCATCATCACCATGGCCTTAGGCTGGTTGTCGTCGCCGCTGAAGAGGCAGGGCATCTTTCTGGCCAACGACCTGATATAGACGATTTCCACCCGATAACGCCCAGGGGGCAGACACCATACGGCATTTTCCACGGTGTGGCACACCTTGATGCCATCAATCACCATTTCTCCGTCAACGCTTTGCTTGCGTCTCGTTGTTCTTATGATTTCTATTTTCATACTATAGTCGTTTAAAGATTATTTTTTGTTTCATCCGAAATATGGAGTGACGCTTTTGCCCCTTCAGGGCGTATTGACCACTTCAACCTACCCAGGGCGTTGCCCTGGGCTATGCACTGCTGCCCCTTCAGGGCGTAAAACAATAGGTGAAAATGGCTACACTACATCATGCAGCAATATATCATCGCTCGGAATACCGGATGAGCCTTATTTTTTCTTCGACAGATATTTGTCTGTTTTCTTCCATGTTCCCTTTATCGCACACTCCACGACATAGCCGCGCTTCTTCCAGGTATATAAGACATCCTTGGCTTTTCCATGCAGTCCCTGCGCCCCGTAAACGGTCTGCAAAGAGACGATGTCGAAGGGGTTGGGCAGCAGGTCGAGCAGGTTTTGTGGACCGGGCGTTGACGGTTGTTCCACCTGCGATGCGCACCTGATCTGCTCGCCAAAGAAATGCAGCTTGCACCACAGGTCATATTGCATTGACCAGCGGCAGAAGTCGGCAATGTCTTTCGTCCATTTGCCTTGTAGGATATAGAGCACCACGGCACGGTCGAAGGCCATGCGCAGGGCACGGAAGGAAAACACCTCGAAGACTTCATCCCCCGAAAGGGCGGCAAACTCTGCATTCTCCTTGACAAACCTGGTGGCCATCTTGGCCGCCTGCTGACAGACCACCATGCCCGAGGTGGAGTTCAGACGGTCGATATATGGTCTGAGCCGGGAGCGAAAATCCTCGTCGTAATTGCCAAACACCGGGATTTCGGTGCCTATGCCCTGGCGGATGATGGTGCTCAAGGCGATGCGCGAGAGTGTGCCGTTGACCAAATCGCGGCGGAAGAATCTCCTTGCCGAGACGGGTGTGGCTGCCACGTTGAAATTGAGGCGCAGAGGCGGTGTGCCCGTGATGCTGTCGTGGCCCACACGTTCCTGTCCGTAGAGACTCTGGTCGTAAGCCAGGCGGATGACCTCCGACGGGGTGCAGCCGCCACTCTGCTTGATGTTGTAGAGCATCTCGATTTCGGGCATGAGCATGTAGAGGAATTTTCCCCCGTTGTTGTCGGCATCCATCAACCGCTGCACAAGTGCGGCATTGGTGGTGTTGCTCATCAAATGCTGCACACAGATGTCCACGGGTCGTTTGGGCTTCTTCTCCGATGCCTTTGCCCTGCGGCACTCCTCCTTCCAAGCCGCCTCCAATGTGCGACTCTCTTTGTCGTGAACATGGATGTCGGCCATGATTTCCTCCACCAGGGCATTGATTGAACTCTTGCCGGACGACTGGTCGGCGATGCAGGCGGAGAGGAAACCGCCCAGTTCGTGGGGCACGTTGTCGATGTATTTCACCTTGACCCCCCTAAGATGTGCCCCCAGCGGCGCAAACACCCCGATGGCTGCCGACGGGCGATAGATGTCGGGCAGACGGCTGACGAGCAGTTTGATGGGTGCCGGCAATCGCGCAGGCATGGCAGGTGGCTGGTTGAGGGTGAGATAGCTCTTGCCCGTTTCCGCCTGCAGTTTCACTTCCAGTCGCATCTTGGCGTTGGCCAATGCCCGCTGCAGCAGTTGGGGTTGACCTTGGTTTTGCGGACGATTGCAGGCCGACTTGATGGTGTTGCGCAGCTTCTGCTGGTCTTCGCCATAGTTGGGCAATATCCGCTCTATCCACGCAGGGTTGTCGTCGCACACATAGCGCAGATTACAGGCCATGATGAACAGGAAATTGTTTCTTGCCCCGTGGGCAGGAACACCACCCAACTGCTCGGCCAAAGCATCAACGATGAGCGGGTAGGGGATGCCGTTGAAATCGTCGGGAAAGGCCTCAGCAGGAGCAGCTGCTGCCGGTGCCTCAACGCAGGGTTGTGCATCGGCCGATGTATCCACGTCATCGCCCTTGTCCATGGCATTCACGGCCTCAGGGTCAGCCAAATCCTTCGCCACATATTTGATGTAGGAGCGGGGCACCATATAGATGCAGCCCGCCACATTTTTCACCGAGGCATCCACCCTCAGCCCCGTCAGTTCGGCAAACCTCAGTTGCGCCTCATTCAGCGAAAGGTGAGCAGGAGCGACGGCCAGCACATGGGTGCCCTTGCGCACCGACTCCTCGACAAGCAAAATCCTGAAGTCGCCGATATACTGCTCGTCGGCATTGCCCGTAGCAGGCTGCATCAGTTGCAGAATCTCCTGGGTGTGCCCCTTGTCATCGATGTCGAACATCTGTCGGTTGAGGGGTTGCAGGGCTTTCTCTTCCTTACGGTGATTGTCGGCAAACTGTGCACACCGGGGTGTCCACACGGGCAGTTGGCTCTTCAGTTCTTTCTGCTTTTCCTCGTCGGTCTCAGCCAATATACGCTGGCACAGGTTCATCACTTTTTGGTCGTCTCTTGCGGCAAGAAACTCGTCGATGGTCGCTGGAATGACCTCTGAGCGGAAATTTTCGCCTATGGTTGTAAAAAATCTTTGTTTTGTCATATAAATTAAGTTATTATTAGTAATTTTGCATTTGGCCAGCCAGACAACAAACCTTAGCGCGCACTATGAAGTCATGATGACAAGGCAGTTTAGGCTGCTCCAATGCGGTGGCAAAATTAGTGTGCCAACAAGACACCAACAAGACATGGAGCGACGAATACCGTTGAGGTAGCAACAAAGGTAAAATGCAGGTTCGCTTTCTCCAAAATGGTGAAACAGCAGGGCGACTATGTCTTGAACAGCAACTCGTGGAGGTCT
>SFEK01000197.1 GCA_004557285.1 Bacteroidales bacterium
CATGGACTTTGTCAAAAGGACGCCGGTTCAAGGGGGTTGAGCGAGATACCGACCTATTGAAGGATACAGAGACCGGCGTGGCAAAGCACCTGTAAGCGAGGGTGCCTATGCCACCCGGTATTGAGTGGGTGTCATCCCTGTATGCGCTTTGAAGAAACGGATGAAATGCTGGGAGTATTCAAAGCCGAGTTGCATTCCTACTTCGTTTACGCTGAGGCTGCTGTCGTCAAGCAACTGTTTGGCGGCAGTGAGGAGACGGTCGGCAATGAAATCCTTGGCAGTCCTGCCCGTCTCCACTTTTACCAGTGTGCCGAAATAGCCGGTGGAGAGGCAGCACTTGTTGGCAAAATAGGCCACGGTAGGCAATCCCTCACGGCTTGCCTGTGTCTGGATATAGTCGGTCAACATCCTTTCGAACCGTCTCACCACATCATGGTTGATCTCCTCGCGCGTCACGAACTGACGGTCGTAGAAACGCAGGCAATAGTTGAGCAGCAGTTCGATGTTCGACACAATCAGGTCGCGGCTATGCTTGTCGATGGAGCGGTGCAGTTCCTGCGATATCATGTCCAGTACACTGCGGAATATCTCAATCTCACCGGCCGACAGGTGCAGGGCTTCGTTGCTGGAATAGGAGAAGAATTCGTACTTGTCGATGTTCCTTCCCAACGAGCTTCGGGCCAGCAAGTCGGGATGAAATACCAGTGCCGTCCACTTGGGAAATTGCACTCCTGGCATTGGCTCCACATAGACGTTTTGGCCTGGCGCAAAGGTTGTTACGGTCATCTCGTCGAAGTCGTATTTCGTTCTGCCGTAAGAGAGTTGGCAGCCTTTGTTTTCTTTCAGAAAGAGGGCATACAGACCGTATCTTACAAGACACTCCTCAACCTCTTGAGGCTTGTCATATCGGACAACGCTCACCATCGGGTGAAGCGTCTCAAACCCATAATGCTCATTGAACTGCTGTACAGTATCTATATGTATTTCATGCATAGGCCATTCATTTTTTTCGGGAGACATAGATACGAAATTTATTCCTATCTACCGACTTTTCTTTAACCAAATCGTCGATTTTTAATGCGATTTATTGTTTACCCCGTTATATTCGTCATCACTGACTGGTTCCAACCACTCATTGGAAGTATCCTCACCAGAAACCTCGAAGGCAAGGTGAGCAAACCAATTGTCGGCGGCTGCTCCATGCCAGTGTTTCACGTTGGCAGGAATATGGATGACCGTGCCTGGAAGGATCTCTTGTGCAGGTTTCCCCGCTTCCTGATACCAACCTCTGCCAGCCACACCGACGAGCATCTGTCCGCCGCCTTTAGTGGCACGGTGGATGTGCCAGTTGTTGCGGCAACCGGGTTCGAAAGTGACATTGGCAATGGGAACCTGTTCGCTTGATATGCGGGCCATATAGCTGTTGCCCTTGAAATACCGGGCATAGGCTGTGTTAGGTTCGCCAATGGGGAAAATCATCTCCTGCTGGAAACGAGTTTTGGCGTCTTCTGTATTAGAAACCTCCGTCCATACTTCCTTTGCAAGACGGAAGGCTGCCCATGCCTTGGGCCATCCGGCATAGAAGGCGATGTGGGTGATGATTTCTGAAATCTCTGTTCGTGTGATACCGTTCTTTTTAGCCTCCTGCAGGTGGTAGGTGAGCGAAGAGTCGGTCATTCCCTGACTGATAAGCGATGTCAGGGTGACGAGACTGCGGTCGCGCAAGCTGAGGAGGTCGTTGCGACTCCATACTTCGCCAAAGAGAATGTCGTCGTTAAGATGGGCAAACTCGGGGGCAAACTCGCCAAGCTGTGTGCGGCCTGCCGTCTGTACTATCTTTTTCTGTGCCATAACGTGGATGGTCATTGCTGTTAATAATGTGAATATAATTGTTCTTCTCATATTATTTACTCGATGAAGTTGTTAATCTTGTTCGCGGGATTCAGCGGAGTCTGGTCGCAGATTTTCAGTGACTTGACCATGTGTAGCGTGCCCTGCTTGTATTTTTGGAAGTGTTTTGAAGCAACATGCTTCTCGTAGGCATCCTTCGAGGCGTATGTCTCCAGGATGGTGACGAGATGTGGATTCTCCTTGTCCTGCACGGCATACATGGAGAGCACTCCCGGTTCTGTGCGGAGAGATATTTCGCCCACCTCCACGGCATATTTCATATGCTCGTCGAGATATTGCGGATAAACTTCAATCTTCGACAGCCTCACGATACCATCGGCAGCCATCGCCTGCTTGGCGCACATTCCCGGCTGTTTGTCAAGGTTAAGACACTTGCCTATTACCTCTCCGATGGCAAGATAAGAATAGGTGGGGAATTCAAACAATACGGGTTTCAGCTGTGTGTAGTCGAGCTTGCCCTCGCTGTCGATTACATCTGGGGCTGCGTAGGTGTTTGCAATGGAACAGATGAAATTGTCGAATTCTTCCGTCTCATAGATATCCTCAACATTACATTCCATTGTCAGTGGAGAGGCATCTATCACGGGGGTGCCGTTCTCGCCCCAGTGGTATTCAAATGCTCCTGACTTGTCAACCTCCGCACCAGTGACGCTACCCACATAATCGGCTTGGGGAAGCATTTCCCGGCTCACGAGGTTGATGGACAGTTTCTTGGTCTTGCGTATGCCTTGGTTGGTATAGTGGCTTTTGCTCATGCTCACCAGCACACGGTCGTGTCCGATGATGCCGGTATGCCCCACAACGAGCCAGTTGACCTTGCCATTCACCTCTGCACCCACCACCGTCATTGGTTTAGGATAGAGTGCCAGCACGTTTCCGATGTTCTTCTTTTCCATTTCTGTGTTGTTTTGTTTATGTGTCTCCCCCTCCTGCCGTGAGCTGCATGACAGGAAGAGGGATAGAAACAGTATGGCTGATATGAATAATTTCATTACAGGAAGTTTTTTATTTCGGTCACTACAGACTCTTGCGCAATACGTCAATGACGTCCTCACGGGCGAGCACCACATAACCACCTTCGTTAATGGGACAAGCGTCTGCCATTCCTTCCAGCATCGTCTCGTCGGCACCGCAGTCGGTGATGTTCATGGCAAGTCCCAGTTCACGCATCCACTGTTCCATACGCGTCAGCCCCTCAATGGCTACATCCTTCTCGTTCTTTCCCTCAGGAGATACTCCCCACACATTCTCCGCCAAGCGGCAGAACTTCTTCCCGGCATCTATGGAGCGCCTGATGAGCAGACGGTAGTAAGCTCCGCTGACGGCTGAGAGGGT
>SFEK01000198.1 GCA_004557285.1 Bacteroidales bacterium
AATATGACATTTCAAGAGTCATGTCTTACCGCCTGAAGTCTTGACAAGCGTTGAAAGAAAAAAATAAAAAACGACATAAATGCACTTCAAATGGAATTACGAACCACCTACACCAGAGCAGAAGCAAGCAGCTGCAGAACTCGGGACAAAGTTGGGCATAAGCCCGATATTGGCAGGCATACTCATTCGGCGTAACATCACTACCGAATCAGCAGCCAAAAGATTCTTCCGCCCACAGCTCAACGACCTCATCAACCCTTTTCTGATGAAGGACATGGACTTGGCGGTTGACCGTCTGAACGATGCCATGGGGCGCAAGGAACGCATCATGGTGTATGGTGACTACGATGTTGACGGTTGTACGGCCGTCGCATTGGTGTATAAATTTCTACAACAGTTCTACTCAAACATTGAATACTACATTCCCAACCGTTACGACGAGGGCTATGGAGTGAGTATCAAGGGTATAGACGCGGCACATGAAAGAGGTGTCAAACTGATCATCATTCTCGACTGCGGCATCAAGGCCGTCGAGGAGATCACCTATGCCAAATCGTTGGGCATCGACTTCATCATCTGCGACCATCATGAACCCGACGAAACAGTACCTCCTGCTGCGGCCATTCTCAATCCCAAAAGGAAAGACGACACCTATCCCTTCAAGCACCTTTGCGGCTGTGGCGTGGGGTTCAAGTTCATGCAGGCCTTTGCCAAGAACAACGGCATACCATTCTCCCGACTCATCCCCCTGCTCGACATCTGTGCCGTAAGCATAGCAGCCGACTTGGTGCCCGTTGTCGATGAAAACCGCATCCTGGCCTACCACGGTCTGAAACAGCTTAACCAGAATCCCAACATCGGTCTGAAGGCCATCATCGACATCTGTGGTCTCAATGGAAGAACATTGTCGATGAGCGACATCGTGTTCAAGATAGGTCCACGCATCAACGCCTCGGGAAGAATGGAAAACGGCAAGGAAAGTGTTGACCTGTTGGTGGAAAAGGATTTTAGCTGCGCACTCAAAGAGGCCAAACACATCAACGAATACAATGAACAACGCAAAGACATCGACAAACAGATGACAGAAGAAGCGAACATCATTGTATCGAGAATCGAGAGCCAGAAACGACACTCCTGCATCGTGCTCTACGACGAGAACTGGAAGAAAGGCGTGGTGGGTATCGTGGCTTCAAGACTCACCGAAATCTATTTCCGACCCACCATCGTGTTGACCCGCGAGGATAATTTTGCTACAGGGTCTGCCCGAAGCGTGACAGGCTTTGATGTCTATTCGGCCATCAAGAGCTGTCGCGACCTGTTGGTCAACTTCGGTGGTCATACCTATGCGGCCGGTCTCACCTTGAGATGGGACGATGTGCCTGAATTCAGACGACGCTTCCAGCAGTATGTTGACGAGCACCTGATGCCCGAACAGACCGAAGCCACGCTCAACGTGGATGCCATCATCGACTTCAAAGACATCACCCGCAAACTGCACAGCGATGTGAAACGCTTCGGTCCTTTCGGCCCCAAGAATCCCAAGCCGGTATTCAGCACCATGGATGTATATGACTTTGGCACCAGCAAGGTGGTTGGTCGCGAACAGGAGCACATCAAACTGGAATTGGTCGACTCCAAGTCAAACAATGTCATGAACGGCATCGCCTTTGGACAAAGCGGTTCGGCCAGATACATCAAGTCGAAGAGAAGTTTCGACATTGCCTATACCATCGAAGACAACATCTTCAAGCACAATGGCATTCAACTGCAGATAGAAGACATCAGACCAAGAGAAAACGAAGACGAAACACAAGATGCCACCAGCTGAAGACCACATATTACAGATTCTTCACGACAACTGGGGATATGACCAGTTTCGTGGTATTCAGCGTGACATCATCGACAGCATTCTTGCCAAGCACGACACGTTGGGCCTGATGCCCACAGGTGGTGGAAAATCCATCACCTTTCAGGTGCCGGCCTTGGCACAACAGGGGGTGTGCCTGGTCATTACACCACTGGTGGCTCTGATGAAAGACCAGGTGCTTCATCTCCGTCAACAAGGCATCAAGGCTGCTGCCATCTACAGCAGCATGAGCCGTGACGAAATCATCACCACCCTTGAAAATGCCATATTCGGTGGGGTCAAATTGCTGTATGTCTCACCTGAACGCCTCTCTTCAGAAATCTTTCTGAAAAAGCTGAAGCATATCGAAATCAGTTTCATTACGGTTGACGAAGCCCATTGCATCAGCCAATGGGGGTATGATTTCCGTCCGTCATACCTCAGCATCGCCGATATCAGGAGCGTCAAACCTGACGCTCCCATCCTTGCCCTTACCGCCACCGCCACCCCAAGTGTGGTGGACGACATCCAAGACAGGTTGGGATTCAAGGAGCACAACGTGTTCCGCATGAGTTTCGAACGCAAGAACCTGGCCTACATCGTCAGAAAGGTGTCAGACAAAGAAGGAGAGATGGTCCATATCCTTCAATCGCTCCAAGGCTCAGCCATCATCTATGTCAGAAGCAGAAAGAAATCGAAGGATATAGCCCAACTGTTGTGCAGTAACAAGATAAGTGCCACATACTACCATGCCGGACTTGACAGTACCCAGCGCGACAGTCGCCAACAGGAGTGGCAGAAAGGGGAAAAGCGTGTGATGGTTGCCACCAACGCCTTTGGCATGGGCATCGACAAGCCCGATGTCCGTCTGGTGTTGCATATGGAATGTCCTGACTCCATTGAAGCCTATTTCCAAGAGGCAGGGCGTGCAGGCAGAGACGGGCTGAAAGCATACGCTGTCATGCTGTACAACAACCTTGACCGTGCCCGACTGAAACATCGTGTCAGCGAAAACTTTCCCGAGAAAGACTTTATCCGCCAAGTGTATGAACATCTGGCATACTATTATCAGATAGGTATGGGGAGTGGATTCGGACACCGATTTGAATTTGACATTGAAAAATTCTGCATCACCTTCAAGCATTTCCCCATACAGACCAATGCTGCTTTGCACATCCTTACCAAAGCAGGATATATCAATTACGAGGAGGAGGCTGAAAACAGGGCACAGGTCAAGATGTTGCTGCAAAGGGACGAACTATACCGTCTGGACAGTCTCAACGAACAGGAAACGAGCGTCATTACAGCCTTACTGCGCGATTATGGGGGATTGTTTGCCGATTTCTGCTACATCAACGAGGGTCTCGTTGCCCTTCATTCCGGACTCACCTCACCTCAG
>SFEK01000039.1 GCA_004557285.1 Bacteroidales bacterium
ATTGGTTACGATGGATGTGAAATATTGCGCTGTTTTATCTCTTCTTCGGTCAAATCTTGCATGCTCATAGTTCTTGACTGTATTATCTTCACATCATTATTATCGTGACTATCTCTGAAAAACGTTATCCATCGATAAACCATAGCTGTTGATTGTTAATATTCTTGCGACATTTCCTCGTTCACGTAATCCACGGCCCTGTTGATGTAGTCGATGAATGGTTTGGTGGGCTGCATGATGTCGGCCACACGTTGTGCAAGGTGGTCTTGTGTGATGAAGGCATCATCAACTTCAGTCACCATGCAGTAGCTTTTCATCCTCATCCAGTCGGCGTATGGCGCATCGGCCGGGTAGTCTTTGGGCACACGTTTCAAGGCTCCGTCCATGTCGGCCTTGAAGTGGTGGCCAATGGGGGCAAGGATGTCGTTGCTGAACTCTTGCCAGCCATCGCTGATGTCTTCACGCAGTATCTTCACGGCTCTGGGGTCGTAGCAATAGTTGCCGGCGGCCAGCATGTGGGCATGGGGATATGTGTCGGCTGTGCCCGTGCCGATGTGGAAGTAATAGCCTGCATGCATGGATTTCTTGCCCCCTTTGGCCAGAAATACGCCAAAGTGAGTCTTGTAGGGTGTCTTGTCTTTGCTGAAACGGGTGTCGCGGTATATGCGGTAGGTGCAGTCGCGCAGGGTAAGGCGGGCAATGTCGGGGTCGTATGTCCCTATTTCTTGAATGAGATTCTCGCAGAATGTGTTCCACGTTTTCTGCACGCAGAGATACCTTTCTTTGTTGGTCTGGAACCATTCACGGTTGTTGTTGTTCTCCAAGTCGCGGAGAAACGACAGCAGTTCTTTCATGTTGTTGTCCATAATGCAATGGGGTTATGCTGAATAAAAGGAAAAGGGAATGTGCTGCAATGGCACATCCCCCTTATCATGTTATTTACATGCCAATGCCAGAGGCACGGACTGTTGTCGTGGTTATTCGGCTGTCTGGGCCTGTGCACGGAAGTTGACCAGGTCTTCGGCGATGAAGCTCTTGATATAGGTATAGTGAGCCACCACGTCAGCTTCGGCCATGCGTACATACACGTTGGCACTCTTGGTGAAGAGCTGTGGAGCACGTGTGGCATCGTTGAGAATGAGCAGCGACATGAGAATCTCTGCTGTCATCTCATACAGACGGCGGGCGAGGAAATCCTGTGCTTCCTGGCAACCTGTCTCCTTGACATAGTCAACAGCCTGGCGATAGAGTTCAACCAGTTTCTTCACACGTTCCTGCAGCGGCTTCAGGTCTTCAGCTACTGCCTCGCCAAGCATCTCGTCGATGATGCTGAGGTATGTGCCGTTGGTGATGTAGCGGATGGCGGCAACCACCTGCAGCTGGGTGGTACCCTCGTAGATGGAGAAGATACGCGCATCGCGGTAGAGGCGCTGACTCTTGTATTCCATGATGAAGCCAGAGCCACCGTGAATCTGGATGGCATCGTAGGCATTCTGGTTGGCATACTCTGAGTTCATACCCTTGGCCAGCGGAGTGAACGCATCGGCCAGACGGGTGTATTTCTTCAGTTCCTGACGCTCTTCGGGAGTGAGCTTGCGCTCAGAAGAAATATCTTCCAAAGCCTTGTAGATATCCACATAGCGTGCTGTCTGGTAGAGGATGCTGCGGCCTGCATCAAGTTTAGCCTTCATGCGTGCAAGCATGTCATACACGGCGGGGAAGTTGATGATGGCCTTGTCAAACTGTTTGCGGTCTTTGGCGTAGGCCAATCCCTCGTTGTAGGCTGCCTGGCTCACGCCCACACTCTGTGCGGCAATGCCGAGGCGTGCACCGTTCATCAGTGCCATGACATATTTGATGAGTCCGAGACGGGTGCTTCCGCAGAGTTCAGCTTTGGCATTCTTATACACCAGCTCGCAGGTGGGTGAGCCATGGATGCCCAGCTTGTTCTCGATGTGGCGCACGGTAACGCCGCCCTCGCGCTTGTCGTAGATGAACATGGAGAGTCCGCGTCCATCGTGTGTGCCGCTTTCGGAACGTGCCAGTACCAAGTGAATGTCAGAGTCGCCGTTGGTGATGAAACGCTTCACACCGTTCAGACGCCAGCACTGGTTCTCCTCGTCGTAGGTGGCTTTGAGCATTACGCGCTGAAGGTCGCTTCCTGCATCAGGCTCAGTGAGGTCCATCGACATGGTTTCTCCTGCGCATACACGGGGAATGTATTTCTTGCGCTGCTCCTCGCTGCCAAATTCAAAGAGCGTTTCGATACAGTCCTGCAAGCTCCAGATGTTCTGGAAACCGGCATCGGCGGCAGCCACCAGTTCAGAAGCCATGGAGTAGGGGGTGATAGGCATGTTCAAACCGCCATAACGGCGTGGCATTGACAAACCCCACAGTCCGGCCTTGCGGGTGGCATCGAGGTTCTCATAAGTCTTGGAGGCGTAAATCATTCGACCGTCAACCAAGTGTGGTCCTTCCTGGTCCACCTCTTCACTGTTGGGCTCAAGGATATTGGCGGCAATGTCGCCGGTGATGTCGAGCACTCTCTTATAGTTCTCCAGGGCATCCTCGTAGTCAACGGGAGCGTCTGCATATTCTTCTTTGTCGGCAAAGTTGCGCTCTTTGAGCTCAACAACCCTTTTCATCAATGGATGATCAAGGTGGAACGCCAATTCGGGGTTATCTGTAAAATAGTTAGCCATTTTTTCAGCTCTTACTTGTTATTCTGTTTGTAATACTTGATGAGTTTGGGAACAACCTCCTCCACAGTGCCTACAATCACATAGTCGGCAATTTGGTTGATGGGAGCATCGGGGTCGCTGTTCACCGAGATGATGATGCCAGAGTCCTGCATACCGGCAATGTGCTGTATCTGTCCGCTGATACCGCAGGCGATATACACTTTGGGATGCACGGTGACACCGGTCTGACCAATCTGGCGGTCGTGGTCAACGAAGCCTGCATCAACAGCTGCACGGCTTGCACCAACCTCGCCATGCAGTTCCTTGGCCAGTTTGAACAGCATGTCGAAACCTTCCTTGCTGCCTACGCCGTAGCCTCCGGCCACCACGATGGGGGCACCCTTGAGGTTGTTCTTGGCCTTTTCCACATGGCGGTCGATGACCTTGACGATATAATCGGTGGTGGGCACATATTTGGCCACATCAGCATATACCACTTCTCCCTTGTAGTTTTCGTCGAGCACTTCGCGCTTCATCACACCTTCGCGCACGGTGGCCATCTGGGGCCTGTGGTCGGGATTGACGATGGTGGCCACGATGTTGCCTCCGAATGCGGGGCGAATCTGGTAGAGCAGGTTCTCATAGTGTGTGCCCGACTTCTTGTCGTCGTAGTCGCCGATTTCCAGCTGTGTGCAGTCGGCGGTAAGACCGCTGGTGAGCGATGATGATACACGTGGACCCAGGTCGCGTCCGATGACGGTAGCACCCATGAGGCAGATTTGAGGCTGCTCCTCTTTGAAGAGGTTCACCAGAATAGAGGTGTGAGGGGCTGATGTATAGGGGAACAATCCCTCAGCGTCGAAAACGAACAGTTTGTCCACGCCGTAGGGCAAAATCTGGCTTTCCACCTGTCCCTTGATGCCTGTGCCTGCCACGATGGCGTTGAGTTGCACGCCCAGCTGGTTGGCCAGTTTGCGACCTTTGGTGAGCAGTTCCTGTGAAACTTCGGCCACGGTGGTGCCTTCTATCTCGCAATATACAAATACGTTGTTCATGTCTTTCTCTGTTTTATCCGATAATCTTTTCGTCCAACAACTCAGTGATGAGGCTCTCAATGTCAGCATCGCTGCCTGTCAGTGTCTTACATTCCTTGGCTTGGAACACAATGTTCTTCACGGCCTTCACCTTGGTGGGAGAGCCTGCCAGACCGCACTGGTTGGGGTCGCCGTCAACATCAGCCACCGACCATTGGTTCAGTGTGAGATAGGGTCGCTCCTCATAGAGGTAGGCATAAGGCATGTCAGGAGTGCGCTCCAATGGCACTGTGGCATACTTGTATTTCATCACCAGTTTGGCGTTGCATGGGCGGCATGGTGCTGCGCTTCCGTTGACGGTGATCACTACCGGCATGGGAGTTACTACTGTTTCCACACCACCGTCGATGTGGCGGCGTATGGTGAGTTTGCCGTCTTCGCATTTCAGAATTTCCTCAGCGTAGGTCACCTGAGAGAGACCGAGCTTCTGGGCTACCTGCGGACCTACCTGTGCTGTGTCGCCGTCGATGGCCTGGCGACCACCGATAACCACATCGGCACCGCCAATTTTCTTGATGGCTGTGGCCAGGGCATAAGAGGTGGCCAGCGTGTCGGCACCGGCAAAGAGTCTGTCAGTAAGCAACCAGCCTGTGTCTGCACCGCGGTAAAGACCTTGTCGGATAATTTCTGCAGCACGGGGAGGACCCATGGTCAGTATGCCCACGGTAGAACCAGGGTTCTGTTCTTTCAAGCGCAATGCCTGTTCCAAGGCATTCAAGTCTTCGGGGTTAAAGATTGCGGGCAGTGCGGCACGGTTAACTGTGCCTTCGGCGGTCATCGCGTCTTTACCCACATTCCTTGTGTCGGGTACTTGCTTGGCAAGTACGATGATTTTCAAACTCATAGTTTATGTTTTATAATGATATTAATTTCGTAGATTGCAAAAATACACTTTTTCTGTGGTTTGACAAAGAAAAAGAAACAAAAACGCACAAAAATAGAGGCGTGTTGCTTGTAAAAAAGAGAAACGACGCTTATTTGTTGCGTCGTTTCAGTGTCATGACGGTCTTCCCGTCGTTGGATTTCAGTGTAAGCTTGTTGCCCTTGCTGATGCTGAAGGTGGCTGTCTTTTCCAGTGCCTGCAGCACGGCACGCTCATTGTCCATGTTGCGGCACATCATCTGTGTGCAGCCCACGTTGCCCATCTTTAGGGTCTTTTTCTCGGCATCCGTTTCCATGCCTCCGAAGATGCGGTTGCATCCGGCACAGCCATACATCTTGTTCTCCTGCAAGTTGAACCCCAGATAAGCCTCGTTGTCGTTGCTTTCTGCATCAATGGCATGGCCGTTCACCTGTGTGATGAGCCATTCGCCGCCGAGAGCGTTGTCGGCCGTTGTCTTGCCTGTTGTTCCACACGATGTCAGTGCGCCACAAAACAATGCTGATGCCAATACGCCTTGAAGTGTTTTTTTTGTCATGTCTGTCATATTTATCATTATTTTTGTAATAGGGTATAGGCCGGTGTCTTGACCAGCCTATACCTTAATATATTTTTATTTCATGCCCAGGTTGTGCATGATGAATCCATAGATGTCGGCCTGCTCTTCGATGACCTTGGCAAGAGGTTTCCCACTGCCATGTCCGGCCTTGCTGTCGATGCGGATGATGACGGGAGTTTTGCCGTTATGACATTCCTGCAGGCGTGCGGCAAACTTGAACGAGTGTGCGGGCACCACACGGTCGTCGTGGTCGGCTGTGGTCACCATTGTAGCGGGATAAGCGGTGCCCGGGCGCAGGTTGTGCAGTGGCGAGTAGCCCAGCAGGTATTCAAACATTTCCTTGCTGTCTTCGCTCGTGCCATAGTCGGGTGCCCAGTTCCAGCCGATGGTAAACTTGTGGTAGCGCAGCATGTCCATCACGCCCACCATAGGCACGGCCACCTTGAAGAGCTCGGGGCGTTGTGTCATGCAGGCACCCACCAGCAGACCGCCGTTGCTGCCACCCATGATGGCCAGTTTGTCGCTGTTGGTGTATTTCTCCTTGATCAGGTATTCGGCAGAGGCAATGAAGTCGTCGAACACGTTTTGTTTGTTCATCTTGGTGCCGGCGATGTGCCATTGCTCGCCATATTCGTTGCCTCCACGCAGACAGGCCACCACATAGATGCCGCCCTGCTCCAGGAACGGTATGCGCATGGTGGAGAAACTCGGGTTCATGCTGATGTTGAAGCCACCATAGCCGTAGAGCAACAACGGGTTCTTGCCATTGCGCTTCATGCCTTTTTTATATGTAATGAACAGCGGGATGCGTGTGCCGTCCTTGCTGGTGCAGAACACCTGCTCGCTCACATAATCGTTGAGCTTGAAGGCCACCTTGGGTGCCTGATACAAGGTGCTGGTGTTGCTGTCCATGTCGTAGCGGTAAACGGTGCTTGGCATGGTGTAGGAGGTGAAGGTGTAGAAACACTCCTTCTCGCCCTTCTTGCCCGAAAAATAGGCGGTTCCCACTGAGGGCAGCTTGATTTCGTTGAGGCATTTGCCTTCAAGAGAATACACATAGGCATGGGTAGAGGCATCCTTGCTGTAGGTGATGAACAGTTTGTCGCCGATGACCTCGGCACCGTCCATTACATGCTCGCCTTCGGCAATCAGTTCCTTCCAGTTGTTGATGCCGGGGCTGTTGATGTCTGCCACCATGATCTTGCCCTTGGGGGCATTGCTGGTGGTATAGATATACAGCTTGTCGCCAAATTCGGCAATGGGCGAATAGTTGTCGTCAGCATTGTCCACCATCTGCACAAACTGCGAATTGGGTATGCGCATGTCTCTCACGTACAGCAGGTTGCCGTTGCCTTCGCCCGACTCGTAGAGATACATCACCGTTTCTTCTTTGTTGACGCTTACCGAATAGAAACGCTTGGGGTGCATGGGGTTCTGGTAGAACACCTTGTCGGCAGACTGCGGGGTGCCTATCTTGTGGTAATACACCTTGTGTCCTTGGTTGATGTTGGAAAACTCCCTGCCCTGTTTGGGGGCATCGTAGGCACTGTAGAAGAAACCGTCGCCACACCATGAGGCATTAGAGAACTTGGCCCACTCGATGTGGTCGTCGAGCAGTTGGCCGCTGTTGACATCCATCACATAAAACTCGGTCCAGTCGGACCCACTGCGCGAGATGCTGTAGGCCAGATATTTTCCATCGTGTGAGAAACTGAGCGAGGTGAGTGCAACCGTGCCGTCGTTTGACAACTTGTTGGGGTCGAGAAATACCTTGGCCTCGCCACCCAGTTTGTCGCATACATACATCACCGACTGGTTTTGCAGTCCATCGTTCTTCCAGAAATAGTATTTCCCGTTATGCTTCGATGGGGCACTGATTTTCTCGTAGTTGGCCACCTCCTTCATGCGTTTGGCCAGTTTGCCCCTCAATGGAATCTTGGCCAGATAAGCGTCGGTCACCTTGTTCTGTGCCTCCACCCATTTGGCGGTTTCCTGGCTGTTGTCGTCTTCCAGCCAGCGGTAGGGGTCAGCCACCTTGGTGCCGAAATATTCGTCCACTACATCGCCTTTGGGGCTTTCAGGATAATGTGTCTGTGCCAAGGCTCCAATACTGGTCATGGCCATGGCAACACAAGCAAATTTCTTTTTCATGATGTTTTTCGATTAAATGTTTGGGCAAAGATACGAAAAAGAAATGAAAAGTAGTATCTTTGCAGCAGAATACTCAAATATATTTATAAAACAATGGTAAATTTTGATTATCAAACCCCCACACGCCTGATATTCGGCAAAGAGGTAGTGGCTGAAAAACTGCAGCGTGTAATGGCTCAGTTTGGCAAACGTGTGCTCCTGACCTATGGTGGCGGAAGCATCAAGCGCAGCGGACTGTATCAGCAGGTGAAGGACTTGCTGGCTGACAAACAGATATTCGAACTTCCAGGCATTGAGCCCAATCCCAAGTTCAATCCCAGCGTGCTCGACGGTGTGCGCATCTGCAAGGAGCAGCACATCGATGTGATACTTGCTGTGGGTGGCGGTTCGGTGCTCGACTGCACCAAGGCCATAGCCGGCGCAGCCTGTTCTGATGCCGACCCTTGGGATGTGGTGACCATGAAGGTGCCCACGCTGAAGGCCATTCCCATTGTTGATATCATCACGCTGGCAGCCACAGGCTCCGAATATGACTCGGGCGGTGTCATCTCGCGTACTGAAAGTAATGACAAACTGGCCTACTTCTCCAAGCATGTGTTCCCCGCCGTTTCGTTCATCGACCCCACCTATACCTTTACTCTGCCCGTGAAGCAGACCCTTGCAGGCGTGGCCGACTGCATCAACCACATCATGGAACAGTATTTCTGTGGCGAGCACATCATGATGAACGATGCCTTCATGGAGGGTGCCATCAAATCGCTGATGAAGAATGTCAGGACAGTGCTTGAACATCCCGACGACTATGAGGCTCGTGCTGAGATTTTCTATGCCACCACACTGGGCTGCAACGGCATCTACTCGCTGGGCAACAGTGAGAGCGGCTGGCCTATGCACGCCATCGAGCATGCGCTGTCTGGCCATTACGACATCACGCATGGTGAGGGCCTTGCCATTGTCACACCGCGCTGGATGAACCATATTCTGCATCACACCGAGGGTGAGCTGCACGGACAGGTAGTGGAGCGTCTCCTCTCCTTTGGCCGCCATGTGTTTGGCGTTGACTCTCCTGAAGAGGCCATCCAGGCTATTCATCATTTTTATCAGGAAGTGGGCATCCCCATGACTTTGCGTGAGGTGGGCATCGATGGCAGCCGCATCGACGAAATGGCGCATCATGTGGCAGTGAACGAAGGTCTTGACCAGGCTTGGGTGCCCTTGCACGAGGAAGACATTGCCGCTATTCTGCGCAACTGTCTGTAGGTGTGTCCCTATTAATTACCACAAAGGTAAAACTTGCGGTGGTAATTAATAGGACAAACCATATTATTGACACATTATTTCCCCTCTCCTGGCAGTGTGAAGTCGAAGCGCAGGCCGCCGTTGGGATTGTTGCTTGCGCTGATGGTGCCGCCATGCAAGAGCACGGCATTCTTCACGATGGCCAGGCCCAGTCCTGTACCGCCCATCTTGCGGCTTCGCCCTTTATCCACCCGGTAGAAGCGTTCAAAGAGGCGTGGCAGGTGTTCGTAGGGCACACCCACGCCATTGTCGCTGAAGGTGAAATGCCAGAAACCCTTGCCGTTGTCGTGGACCGTTATCTTGATGGTTGTGCCCACGCCTGAATAGGCAATGGCATTATCCGTGAGGTTGCGGAACACGCTGTAGAGCAGCGACTGGTTGCCCTTGACCTTCAAGCTGTGGGGCAACTGGTTGATGATGCGCATATTGCGGTCGGCCATCTGCAATGCCGTTTCCTTGGCAATGCTTGCCACCATGGTTCCCACATCCACCGTTTCGAAATCCACCATGTCAGGTGCATCGTCAAGACGGTTGAGCGTGGAGATGTCGTGCAGCAGCGATGTGAGCCGTTGTGCCTGGGCATAGCACCGCTGCAGAAACTGCCCTTTGGTGGTGTCGTTGATGTTGGGGTTGTCGAGTATGGTCTCCAAATAGCCGCTGATGCTGGCCACGGGGGTCTTCAATTCGTGGGCGATGTTCTGTGTGAGTTGCCGTTTCAGTCGGTTTTGCTCCTCCTTGGTCTTTTGCAACCGCTTGTAGATTTTGATGATACGCTCGGCAATCTCGCCCAGTTCGTCACCGGGAAACTCCACCAAGTCTTCAGTGTCCAGACTCTCGTTGTGGTCGGCCTTGGTGGCAAACAGTCTCAGTTTGTTGATGTTGTCTCCCAGGCGACTGACAAAGCGGTAGAGGATGATGACCAGGATGGCCATCACCACCAACGAGAACCACAGGTAATGCTGGTCGGCCTTCAATGTTTCAGACAGGGCATTGTTGTAAGGCAATGCGCTGCGCAGGGTATAGCCGTTTTGTGGAATATAGGTGGCCGAATAAAAATAGGTGTGGTTGAGCGTGGTGCTCAGTCGGCTGATGTCGTGTCCGTGTCCGTTTTCCCATGCCTGTTTCACCTCCTTGCGGTCAAGGTGGTTGCCTGTGCGTGCATAGTCCTTGTACATATTATCATATACCACAGAGCCCTGCCTGTTGATGACCGTTACACGCAGTCCCTCCAAACGGTGTTTCTGCACATATTCGTCAATGGCGCGTTCCGTCTGCTGATGCAGTTGGGGCAGCGACTCAATCATCATCCCGTTGTAGTCTTGCAGGCGGGCATCGAGCAGGTTGACCTTGAACTCGCTCTCCCTGTTGTGCTGGAAGATGATGAACGTGGCAGCAAATACCAGAAACACTGACAGTACGCTGATGAAAAGACGGTTCCCTATGGACATGGCATGATAGGTTTAATGTGGAATGATGGTGGAGTGGGGCAGTGTCAGGCATCGAAATAATAACCGAAACCCAATCGGGTGACGATGCATTTGGCAAACTTGCCCACCTTTTTGCGCAGGCGGGTGATGTTCACATCAACGGTGCGGTCGAGCACCAGCACATCCTTGGGCCAGATGCGGTCGATGAGTTCTTGTCGGGAGAACACCCTGCCACGCTCTTCGAGCAGCAGGTGAAGGATTTCAAATTCGGTTTTGGTAAAAGGAATCTCCTCGTCGTCGATGCTCACCGTTTTCTTGTCGAGGTTCAGTTGCAGGCCTTGGTAGTTGATGATATTGCTTGTTGTACTGTCGCTTCTGTCGGCTGTGCGTCGCAGCACGGCACGCACCCTGACCAGCACCTCGCGGATGGAGAACGGTTTTGAGATATAGTCGTCGGCACCGAGATTGAAACCTGTCACGGTGTCGTTTTCCGTGTCTCTGGCGGTGAGGAAGATGATGGGGATGTCCTTGGTGGCAGGTTCGGCCTTCAGTTTTCTGGCCATGGCAAATCCCGACATGCCGCCCATCATCACATCGAGCAGCAACAAGTCATAATGTTCGAGGTTCATGCTGAGAGCCTCTTCTGCCGAGTTGGCAGTGTCAACGAGATAACCGTCGGTTTCCAAATTAAACTTCAATATCTCCAACAGGTCTTGTTCGTCATCGACCACTAAAATGCGATAGTTTGTATCCATCAGATTCTTTTTTCATTGGTTTGCGTTGCAAAGGTAGCCTAAAGATAGTTCACGAATGTGTCAAGAATGTTACAATCCTGTTAAATCTATTCTCTGTCGGTGTCGTCGGTCATCGCCAACAAGTTGGCCTCGCTGTTATCAGCCTCGTTGGTGGCGGGCAGTGGGCGGCGTTTGTTCTCCTTGGCTCCCATGGCCACCAGTTTTCTGGCAGAAGTCAGGAAACTCTGATTGCCCATGAGCGATTTTCCTGCATCATCGTATGCCTTCTGCAGACTTTCCATGCTCTTGCCCACCTTGTCAAATCGTTCGATGAACAGCCCTACACGGTCAACCAATGTGTTGGCCAGTCCGAACACCTTTTCCTGGTTGTCGGTCTGCCGCTGCTGTGTCCATGCCATCTGCAGCAGTCGCAGCAGGGCAAACAAGTTCTGTTCTCCCGTTATCATCACCTTGCGGTCGAAGGCGTAGCTCCACAGGGTGGCGTCGGCCGATATCGCCAGTTGCATGGCTGCCTCTTGTGGCATGAACATGATGACAAAGTCGAGCGTTGTGCCGCCCTCCATAGAGTATTTGCCATAGTCCTTGGCCGCCAGTTCGTCGATGTGCTTGCGCACGCTTTTCACGTGTTCATCAAGAAATGCCTTGCGGTCGGCATCATTGTCGGCATTCACATAGTTGACAAATGCGGTGAGCGAGGCCTTGGCGTCGATAATCACATCCTTATGGTCGGGATAATGCAGCACCACGTCGGGGCGCATCATCTCGTTGGTGTCGGTGTTGTGTATCACGTTGCCCTTGACATCCCTCATGGTGTATTGCACATCATATTCCACCCCTTTGGTGAATCCAAACTTGTCGAGCAGGTCGTTGAGCTTCATTTCGCCGAAATCTCCCTGCACTTTGGGACCTGTCTGCAGGGCTTTAGACAGTTTTTCAGCCTCCTCGCCCAGTGATGTGGTGGTGGCGTGCATCTGCTTGAGCTGTTCGCTGAGCGATGCCGTGCTACGGGTGAACGACTCCTTGTTATCGTCCATCGACTTCTTCATCTCGTTCATCACGGCCTTCATGGGGGCGAGTATGGCGTCCATCTGTGTGCGGTTGGTGCGGTCGAGCTCCTCAGAGCGTTGCTTGAGCAACTGTTCGGTGGTGGTCTTCAACTGTTCCTGCAGCAGGTGCAGGCGGTCATCAAACTGCTTTTCCATCAGTTGTGTGCGCTCTGTGCGCTCCTGCTCGTTGCGCCTGTTGGTCTCGGCCAGCCGTTCGGCGGCCTCCTGCTTGGCAGCGGCCAGTTGTCTGAGCGCATTTTCGTTGGCCTCGCCCAGCTGTCGTTCATGGGCGTTGCGCTCATCGTTGAGGCGAGTGTTGAGTAGCTCAGCCTCGCGCCTTACGGCAGCGAGTTCTTTTTCAAGACCAGTGCAGAGGTCTTTCATCCGTTCAATCTTCTTGCGGTCGGCCATCATCATGACCACCACCCCTGTGAGAAATCCCGCTATGGTCAGCAATATTGATGTTGTCATATTCGTTGCATGGTGATAATTAACATGCAAAAATACAATTTTTTTTGTTCTTGCACGATGGAAATGCCAAAATTATCTTCATATTATCACAACAAGGTGGTGAAGTGGGGCAGAATCCCCCTATACCGTTCAAGGTTCGATTTGTGTCTTGGGCCAGTTGACCAAGAACAGCTTATCGGTGGCACGTGTAAATGCGGTGTAAAGCCAGTGGATGTAGTCGGGAGTGAGCATGTCGTCGGTCATGTAGCCTTGGTCCAAATACACATGCGCCCACTGTCCGCCCTGGGCCTTGTGGCAGGTCACCGAATAGGCAAACTTGATTTGCAGGGCATTGAAATACGCATCGTTGCGCAGGGCTTTCATGCGCTCCGCCTTCAGCGTCAAGTCCTGATAGTCTTCCAGTACGGCGGCAAAAAGCCTTTCGCTTTGTTCTCTGGTGAGCGACGGTGCTTCAGAGGTCAAACTGTCCATCAGCGCCGTCACCTGCATCTCGTGGTCGTTGTAGTCGGGGAAGCGCAGCCACACATCGGCAAACATGAAACCATACATCGACCTCACGCCGCGCACACGCTGCACAATGGCCCTGTCGCCGTTGGCGATGAAAGAGAGCGGACTATCCTTCTCCTTCTCCGTCCAGTAGTAGTTGTTCTTCACCACCATCAGCATGTCGCCGCTGCACAGATTCTCCTCGCGCCCCAGCACCATGTTGCGTATGCCGGCATTATAGATGTTGGCCCTTTTGTTGCTCCGTGTCACCACGATGGTCTCGTCGGTGCCCACCTCCGAGTAGCTGCCTGCCAGTTGTTCTATCAGTTCGCCCCCCGGCACCATCACGATGTCGGCAAAGCGTGCAAAGCGTATCAAGGGCAGCTGTGTCAGCTGGTCGTGGGTGATCATCTTTCTCACCACCGTGGCATTGTAGAGTATGCCCGAGTCGGCAGCCTGTCGCAGCACCTCGTCAAGGTTGGTGTGATACACGCTGAGTCCATAGCCCTGCAGGAACTGCGGCATAAGGGCAGGCGACTCTTCCTCGCCCACGGGAGGCAACTGTGCCTTGTCGCCGATGAGCATCAGGCGACAGTTGTCGCCGCTATACACATAATGCACCAGGTCGTCGAGCAGGCATCCCGAACCAAAGTGTGCGGTGTCGCCATAGGCATTGTTGGCCACCATCGAGGCTTCATCCACCAGAAACAGGGTGTCATGGTGCAGGTTGTCGTTCAGGTTAAACCCCATGTCGTTGCCGCCGAAAGACCTTTGTCGGTATATCTTGCGGTGAATGGTGTAGGCAGGCAAGGAGGCATTTTGCGAGAACACCTTGGCGGCACGCCCTGTGGGGGCAAGCAGTATCATGCGCTGTTTGATGTGGTGCAATGTCTTGACCAGGGCTGCTGCCAGCGATGTCTTGCCCGTACCTGCCGACCCGGTGAGCACCATCACCGGTTGTGGCGTTCGTGAAGTCCAGAACCTGCAGAACGTGTCGATGGCTTCTGCCTGTCCGTTGGTGGGTGTAAATCCCAGTGCAAGCCCAATCTGGCTTTTCAGTTCATCTATAATCATCAGTTTTTCTTCTACTTCTTTCTTTTTACGGATATTTTGCTGTAAATTTGCACTCGTCTTGTAGGTCTGAGGCCATGCAGGCCATTCCGCATTGGCTTTGCAAAGATACGGCAAGGCACGGACACTACAAAATAAAAAGCCGGAATAATGATTTCCGGAGACATTAACACACCTAACGACAATGCAGCAGACAGTCAACAATACCATCATCAGGAAATCGCCACGCTTGGTCATCAGGGCAGGGCACAACACACTGTCGTTCTCTGCCATCGACAGAGAACGTCCCGGCACCATCATCCATGAGCCTTATACCGTGCGCAGCGGCATATCGTTGGCCGCCAATCTTCGTGAGGCGTTGAGAGAGGCACAGCTGGCATCGGGCACATGGCAGCGTGCCATGCTGCTGGTTGATGCCCCTGTGCTGATAGTTCCTGTCAACGAATTTGACGAGAGTCAGGTCAGCGACTTTTACCGTTATTCCATATCGGGCCACGACAACGATGTGGTGCTCTCTGAAGTGCTGCCCGTGGTGAATGCCGTGGCGGTGTATGGCGTGAACAGAGACTTGAAACTGGTTGTTGACGACCGTTTCGATGATGTGCGCTTCTCGCATGTCTGCGCTTCAGTGTGGAACCACCTCTACCGCCGCAGTTTCACGGGAGTGAGGCAGAAGCTCTATGCCTATTTCCACGACAAGAAGATGTCGGTGTTCAGTTTTCAGCAAAACCGTTTCAGATTTGCCAACAGCTTTGATGCCGACCATGCTGCCGATGCCGTGTACTTTATCCTCAACGTGTGGAAACAACTGGCTTTCGACAACAAGCGAGATGAACTGCACTTGGTGGGCGACATTCCCGAAAAAGACAGTATGGAGAAAGAGCTGCGCACCTTCATCCAAAATGTGTATGTCATCAATCCCAAGGCAGAGTTCAACCGCTCGCCCATCACGGCCATCAGTCATCTGCCCTACGACCTGATGACCTATTTCATCAAATAATCACCTCTTTGACCACCACCTCACATCATGCGTATCATTACAGGAATATACAAAGGTCGTCATTTCGACATACCGAGAACGTTCAAGGCAAGGCCCACCACCGATTTTGCCAAGGAAAACATCTTCAATGTGCTCAATGGCTACATCGATTTTGAGGATTGCTCAGCCCTCGACTTGTTTTCGGGCACGGGCAGCATAACGCTCGAACTGCTCTCCAGAGGATGCTCAAGCGTAGTCAGTGTAGAGGCAGACAAAGACCATCATGCCTTTATCCGCCAATGCCTGAAGAAACTGGGTACTGACGACTGCATACCGTTGCGTGCTGATGTGTTCAGGTTCATCAAGGGATGCCGCCGGCAGTTCGACTTTATCTTTGCCGACCCGCCTTATGCCTTGCCCGAACTGCCACAGCTGCCCGACCTCATCTTCAAGCACAACATGCTCAGTGCCGATGGCGTGTTTGTGTTTGAACATGGCAAGCACAACGACTTCTCGTCGCATCCCTGCTTTGTCGAACACCGAAGCTATGGCAGCGTCAACTTCTCCATATTCCGGTGTCCGACCAAGGAATGAGGCTTCTTGTCTATGGCTCAATGCGCCACTCGTTTTGTAGCAGCCACAGGAGCACGGCGGTAAAGATGATGTGGGAAATGAACAATGCCCAGAAATACCAGTGGTCGTATGTGTCAATCCATCCCAGCACCAACATGTAAATCAAATTCGCAATGCAGACGACCAGTGTCAGCCTCAACAGTCTTTTGTAAGTCTTGAATCTCATCTTTTCTTATATGTTTAATTGATGATTAATAAGCATATTTTTATATTATTCCATGCTGCAAAGTTATGAATAATTATGCTCTCGCTCCAACTTTTTATCGCATTGTTTTTTGAGGTGTTACATCGCTGTTTTTTTTGCTTAAAATGCAGTGATATAATGAGTTAAGTGCAAATGTTACAATGGATGTAACGCTCATTTGTAACACTTTCAACGCCTCATTTTCCTTTCTTG
>SFEK01000199.1 GCA_004557285.1 Bacteroidales bacterium
GGCCGACGACCGTGTCCATCTCATGATGTCCGACCTCTGATCGATTATTAATAACATCAGGTCTCTGCTCAATGCTCACCCCGCGAAGGTTGTTGAAAGACAGGCGTTTGCGGACACTGTCCCTGCGGGGTTTGTGAGGCCCCTGCACCATCTGATCCGGCAATACAGGGAAATGATAACGGTAGACGTAGTTGTAGAGTGTTCTTTGACTGACACGCACGTCAACGCCATCTTGAATGAGGCGTTGACGTGCGGCGGCGATGGAGTATTTGCGGTCGATGATGAAAAAGCCCCTGCCATGTATTACGGCAGAGGCTGTGTATGGTAAGATGGTGGGTTAATTAGTTGGTGCTGCGGGATGCATCGCTCTCGGTTACGTGGCGTTTAGCCGTTTTGTGCATGGAGTCCAACAGGTTGTTGGCAGAATCCACATGCCGCTGTATCTGCCTCAGCAGCCCCCCGTGGGCTTTATAGTGAGCGCGGTTTTTCACGAAATTGGAGTTCTTCTTCAGGTGCTCATGAAGCCCCAGTATCTCGTCATCCATTGAGACCAGCTTATCCAGCGCATAGAGCGCTCGGTTTGATACGGCATACTTAAAATCGGAATCTTCTTTCACTACTATTTCGGCGGCTGATTGGGCTACACCTGCAAAAAAATCATCTGACGCTCTTCGTACCAAAGAGCGCGCGCTGAATGCGCGGTCTTCCAGCGCCGTAATTTTATTGGTGGACCATGTCTCGAAGTGGCGCATGTAGCAAGCCATTTTTGCGGCCTCGGGAGTGGCTGCATACATGACTTTGCCCCCTCGAATATCGAAATACATGTACGGGTCGTAGAGCCCGCGGTGAATAAAACGGGTCTCCATACCGAAGGTCGGACCGTTGTATCGCCCGCGCACACTACCTCCCAACACGGCAAAACTAAGCCAGTTGTCGCGTTCCTCTTGGCTGATGACGTTGTGGAAATGGCGGAAGAACTCGTGGCTGTATCGGCGTGGATCTCCATGGAATGTGGAGCAGGCTTTATCTACGCGCATCGAGGCAAAGTTGCCACAGTAGGCATCCATCATGGCGTAATAGGCTCTATCTGCCTCTTCAATATCTTCCGTCTTGAGATACTCTTTGAAACGCGCCACGTGCTGCACCTCTTTCATGTAGTCATAATCGTGCACGGCGCAGGCTTGGGCAAAGAGGCCACTAAACCACTTCATCAGAGCCTCGGCTCGAGTAATCATGTGCTCGATATCCTTGTACTGTTGCGGGGTCAGGTTGGACTTGGCCTGCGTAAGCGTCGCGCGAGAGAGCACACCCTCGCTGAATTGCCCCGTCTCTGTAGAGTAGGGGTGCTTGCCCCTTATTTTGCTGATGGCTTCTCGGTGCAAATCTGCCGGTACGGGGTCCTTAATGCACTGCACAAAATCCTCATTACCAATGATGCCATCACAACAGGCAGATACCGGCCATACGATGTCCTCTTGGTAAGCTTTGCGGCAAGCGGAGAGATATTGTGCGCCGTTGTATATGAGTGTTTGAAGCTCTTTCTTACGTTGCTCGGCGACAGCTGCGGCATCTGCTGCGGCTTCTTCATCAGTAAAGTCGTAGCCTGCGGGGGCATCATCCTGCGTGAAATCGTAGCCCGCGGATTGCGCTTGGGTGGGGGCAACCATCATCAGCCCACTGAGTGCAAGACCTAAAAAAATGTGTGTTGTTTTCATGGTGTCGTACAAAAGTAAGAGTTTGTCTGCAATCAGAATCTGATAGCATAGTCATCCACATACCAGCGCCCTCCGCCTTTGCGAATGAGCTTGTGAGCATGTTTTACGCCGATTTGTTTGCCGTTGGCATCGTATGCTTGGCTTTGTACGGTGGCGTACTCAACTTTTTCACCCTGCATCTTAGTGAGCCGGTCTCGTTGTGCATCATCTAAGAAAAAGTTCTCCAGGTCATTATGAACATCAAAACCCTTAGCTACGGTAATCTTGGTATCGCTGAATGTGGCGTGCACATACTCGCCGTGCAGACGCTCTTGGTGCAGGTCCCAGTGGTAGCGCAAGAGTGACTTCCCGGTCTCCGTCTTGCGGCGCTCAGGGTTAATGCATTGCTCGTAGAGCTCGTAGTTCTTCTCCTTAATGGCGATAAGAAAAATCTCCATCACTCGCTCCGGCGTCGCATCCTCCGGCACGCTTTTCTCTGTGTACCACCCTTTTTTTATGGCGGCTACCTTATCTTCCTCCACATAAGAGCCTCCTTTGTCATGGTTTGCATCAAAGGTGGCCACGATACGTCCGTCGATGTAAAGAGCCTCAGGCTCTACTATCCAGCCCCATGCCATAGTCATGCGGCGGTTGCCGGGTATCTCCATCACCGGCCCTTGTACCGTGCCTAATATGCTGAAGTTGTGGCTTTCTCCCAAGCTTCCGTCTACCTCTCGACGGAATCGTTTGATGGCCTCATACGGCCCGAGCCATTCTCGACCGCCTATGTGGACAAAGTAGAACCCTGTGGAGGGTTTGCCCACGGCAATATACTCACCGGTGGCTCCTACAAATTGGTTGTCGGGGTACATTACCCCGTGCAGCACCACCGCTTTGTTGATGGGGGAGGCATCCGCCGTGGTCTTTAATGGATCTGCCGCGGGAAACACTTGCGTGAGCATCTCTCTCCCTTGCTGCAGCTCTGCCCACTTGGTTTGGCTGAGCTTGGCGTATTTCTCCCTCAAGTCTTTCTCATTGTTGAGATAGGCTACCATTGCAGGGGTAATAGGCATGTAATTACCCTTGCTCATCATGAGTGCGGCGCGGGCTCTCTCGTAAAGCGCTTGCACGGCCGGGTCATCCGGATAGGCTTTCATGAGTTTCTGAATACGGTTGAGCGCCTCATTCTTATTGCGGTACATGGTGTTGGCACTGCCTTGGGCTCGCTTCACCTCCGCCTCAAACTCTTTCAGATAATACTCTGCAAAACCTACATCTTTTTGAGGAGCTTTCTGTGGCTCTGCTTGGACATTAAGCCCCGCTACCAAAAGCGCTATCGCGAATAATGCGGACTTGTTCAACATAGTGATGAATGTTTTTGAAGTTTTAATTAAAGGGAACTTCTAATCAGTGGTGATCTTTGTTTTAAGGTGTGTACCTTTCTCTGACACACCCACCCGGGCTAATTCCGGATTCGTGTGCGGGGGTGATTATCACATGTTCGGGTAGTACTTGTCAACTCTTT
>SFEK01000200.1 GCA_004557285.1 Bacteroidales bacterium
TGGGGTGTAATAGCGTGCTATGGTGAGGCGCAGCATTGAACCATCGCTGAATGATATGGGTTTCTGTACCAATCCCTTGCCGTATGAGCGTCTGCCGATGATGGTGCCGCGGTCGTTGTCTTGTATGGCTCCCGCAAAGATCTCTGATGCCGATGCAGATGCCTCGTCGATAAGTATGGTTAGAGGTATGTCTTGATAACTGCCGCGACCATCGCTCTTATATAGTTGGCGTGGCTCCTTGCGACCTTGGGTATACACGATTAGGCGGTCTTTAGGCAGGAATTCGTTTATCATCTGCACGGCAGAGTTGAGATAGCCGCCAGTATTGCTGCGCAGGTCTATGATGAGATGTTTGAAGTCATTCTCAGACAATTGGGCCAGTGCCACGAGGAGTTCGGGATAGGTGGTTTCGCCAAAGTTCTTGACCTTTATATATCCTGTGCTGTTGTCGAGCATATATACAGCCGAGATGCTCTTTTGGGTTATGTCGCCGCGGGTCACAGTTACAGTACGCACCTTCTTGCTGCCATACGACATCAGTCCGAGTTTAACCTTGGTATCCTTGGGACCCTTGAGTTTGTGCATGGCCTGCTCGTTGGTCACCTCCTTGCCCACAAAGGGTTTGTCGTCGACGCTCACTATCCTGTCGCCTGCCAGTACGCCAGCACGGTCGGCAGGACCATTCTTGATCACGTTTTGCACGCGTATGGTATCTTCACGTATGATGAATTCGATGCCTACGCCCGAGAAGGAGCCCTTGAGGTCGTCATTGGCTGCCTGCACATCCTTGGCGGATATATATACCGAGTGGGGATCTAATTCAGATAGTATCTTTGGCATGGCTTTCTCCACCAGTTGGTTTATGCTGATGGTGTCTACATATTGGTCGTCGATGATGTGCAGCAGATTGTTTAGTTTGTTGCTGCTGGAGTTGATGATGCTTAGTCGGTTGCCCGAGAAATGGTTGGCATAGAACGTGCCTATCACGATGCCCACAATCACGCTTATTGCCATCACTATGGGCATCAGTCGTTTGTTGCTATTTTTACTCATGGCTGTCGGGGTTTAGGTAAATTACTTCGATACCTGCTTTTTCGAGCAGTCTTATGCCGTCTTCAAGTCGGTATTGCTCGCCATATACCACCCTTTTGATGCCTGCCTGAATGATGAGTTTGGCGCATTCTATGCATGGCGATGCGGTTATGTAGATGGTGGCGCCATCGCTGTTGTTTTCGCTTCGTGCCAGTTTTGTTATGGCATTTGCTTCGGCGTGCAGCACGTATGGTTTTGTGGCATTGTTGTCGTCTTCGCATATATTTTCAAAACCACTGGGTGTGCCGTTGTAGCCGTCGCTGATGATCATCTTGTCTTTGACCACCAGGGCACCCACCTGCCTGCGTTTGCAGTAACTATTTTCGGCCCATATCCTGGCCATGCGCAGGTAGCGCAGGTCGAGGGCATACTGTTTGTCTTGTGGCATAATCATATTTAGTTTTGTTTGTTTTATTTGTTTTATTGTTGCTTCTTTAGTCCCTCCCTGATGAGCAGTGCAGTGATAGATGGGTCGCAACCCTTAAACTGCCTGAAGAGGTTGAGGGGATGGTCGGTGGCGCCGCGCGAGAGGATGGTATCTCTGAAACGTTGTGCCGTTTGTCGGTTGAAGATGCCGTGTTTCTTGAATTCGGCAAACACGTCGGCTTCGAGTGCTTCTGCCCATTTATAACTGTAATATCCGGCACTGTAGCCGCCCGACATGATATGTCCGAACTGCACGGTCATACATGCCGATGGGGCCTGTGGTGTGATGATGGCCCTCTGCCATGCCTCGTGCTCAAAGCGCTGTATGCTGGTCTTGAGTGTGCTGGTGCGCGTGAAGTATGCCATGTCGAGGATGCCGAAACTGAGTTGGCGCATGCCTGCCATGCCCGCCATGAAATTGCGGCTTTTGATTACCTTGTCTACCAGGGTGTCGGGAATGAGTTCGCCCGTTTCGTAATGGTGGGCGAAGGTGTGCAGGAATTCCTTCTCAAGGGCATAGTTTTCCATGAATTGCGAGGGCAGTTCTACGAAATCCCACAGCACGTTGGTGCCGCTGAGCGACTCATAGCGTGTGTTTGAGAAGATGCCGTGCAGTGCATGCCCGAACTCATGCAGGAATGTCTGCACCTCTCCGAGTGTGAGCAGCGACGGTTTGGAGTCGGTGGGTTTGGTAAAGTTCATCACCAAACTCACATGCGGGCGTATGTTCTCTCCCTTGCGGGTGATATACTGCCCTTGGTATTGGGTCATCCATGCGCCACCCTGCTTGCCCTTGCGCGGATGGAAGTCGGCATAGAGCACAGCGAGATATGAGCCATCGTGGTCATACACCTCGTAGGCCTTTACGTCAGGATGATACACAGGAATGTCGGTATTCTCCTTGAAGGTGATGCCATAGAGTCGTGTGGCCAGGGCAAACACGCCACTTATCACATTCTCCAGTTTGAGATAGGGGCGCAGCATTTCGGCATCAATGTCGTAGCGTTTTTTCTTGAGTTTGTGGGTATAGTAGGATATATCCCATGGTTTGAGTGAGATGTGTCTTTTTTGATATTTCTGTGCCATGGTCTCAATGGCTTTCATTTCTCGTTTTGCAGCGGGTTTGTATGCCTTGAGCAAATCGTCGAGAAACTTGTTGACTCTCTGCGGTGTTTCGGCCATACGACGTTTAAGTGCATAGTCGGCATAGGATTGATATCCGAGCAGTTGGGCCAGTTTGAGTTTGGTATTGATGATGTCGCGGCATATCCTTACGTTGTTTTCATCGTTTTTCTTCACGCAGAGGGTGTTGCGTGCCATAAACATCTGTTTGCGCAGGTTGCGGTTGTCGGCATAGGTAATAAAGGGTCCATAACTTGGCATGTCGAGGGTGAATGTCCATCCCTCGTTGCCATCTTCGGCGGCAGTTTTGGCGGCAGCCTCCATGGCGGTGTCGGGCAGTCCGCTGAGCATCTCCTTGTTGGTGATGTTGAGTTTAAATTTCTTTGTTTCCTTAAGCAGGTTTTGCGAGAACTGCAGCGAGAGCATGCTTAGTTTCTCGGTCAGCATGCGCAGTTTGGCCTTGCCTTTCTCGTCGAGTGCTGCACCGTTTCGTATGAGTCCCTCATAGCAGTTGTCTACCAGTATCTTGTCTTC
>SFEK01000201.1 GCA_004557285.1 Bacteroidales bacterium
TATAAGCATTTCTCCGGTCTGCCCAAACAAATCAAGGTGGCAAGGCTATGCCCACCACCGATAATATTAAGTTAAAAAGATGAAAGCATTTGTATTTCCTGGTCAAGGAGCCCAGTTCGTAGGTATGGGCAAAGAACTCTACGACACCAATCCATTGGCAAAAGAACTGTTTGAGAAAGCCAATGAAATTCTTGGTTACAGAATCACCGACATCATGTTCAATGGAACAGACGAGGAACTTAAGCAGACAAAGGTTACCCAGCCTGCCGTATTCCTTCATAGTGTAATCAAAGCCCTTTGTCTGGGTGATGAGTTCCAGCCTGCTATGGTTGCCGGTCACTCATTGGGTGAGTTCTCAGCACTTACAGCTGCCGGAGCCTTGAGTTTTGAGGATGGCTTGAAACTGGTTTATGCCCGTGCAATGGCTATGCAGAAGGCGTGCGAGGCCGCACCTTCGACCATGGCTGCAATCATTGCGCTTCCCGATGCACGCATCGAGGAGATTTGTGCTGAGGTGAGCCGTGAAGGCCATGTGGTTGTTCCTGCCAACTACAACTGCCCTGGACAGTTGGTTATCTCTGGTAATATCGAGGCCATCAACGAGGCATGTGAAAAAATGAAGGCAGCGGGTGCCAAGCGTGCTTTGCCTTTGAAGGTGGGTGGCGCTTTCCACTCTCCACTCATGCAGCCTGCCAAAGACGAGCTGCAGGCAGCCATCGAGAAGACAGAAATCAATACTCCTAAATGTCCTGTTTATCAGAATGTGGATGCCAAGCCTCATACTGATCCTGCTGAAATCAAGGCCAACCTCATTGCTCAGCTCACCAGTTCGGTGCGCTGGACACAGAGTGTGCAGAACATGATTGCAGATGGTGCCGACGACTTTACAGAGTGTGGTCCTGGCAAGGCTCTTCAGGGCATGATTGTCAAGATTGACAGAAACGTTGCCATTCAAGGCATCCAATAATCGTAATTTAGTATGATATCAACGAGGTTGTAGGTGTTGAATGACCATAATGATATGATGGTAAGCAGATAACGCCACAACCTCGTTTTTTTATTGTTATTCCAAGAAGGTGGCCATGTGAGTATGGCACACCAAGAAATATTGAGTTATGGAAAAAGTAATCTTATACCAGTTGTTTACCCGTCTTTTTGGCAATCAGAACACCACATGCCAACCTCATGGAACATTGAGTGAAAATGGTTGTGGAAAGATGGAAGACATTGATGTGAAAACCCTAAAACGCATCCGCCAGTTGGGCGCAACCCATATATGGTTTACAGGTATCATCCGCCATGCCACCCAAACCGACTATACGGCTTACGGCATTCCACGCCAGCATCCTGCTGTGGTCAAGGGCAAGGCAGGCTCTCCCTATGCCATTGCCGATTATTATGACGTTGACCCCGACTTGGCTGTGAACATCGACGACCGTATGAATGAGTTTGAACGTTTGGTTGACCGCACCCACCGACAAGGCATGAAGGTGGTTATCGACTTTGTGCCCAACCATGTGGCGCGCCAATACTGTTCAGTGGCTAAACCTGATGGGGTGATAGATCTTGGTGTGGGAGATGTCAAGGGGATGCATTTCTCTACACGCAACAACTTCTATTATTGCTGGGGACAGCCCTTCCAGCCATCCATCGACCTGTATGCAGGTGAAAAACAGCCCTATATGGAGTCTCCGGCTCGTGCCACAGGCAATGACTGTTTCAGTGCGTGCCCAAATGTCAACGACTGGTATGAGACGGTGAAACTCAACTATGGTGTTGACTATTGTGATGCCGGTGGCCGTTCGGAACATTTTGACCCTATACCTGATACATGGAACAAGATGACCGAAATCCTGCTTTTCTGGGCAGCTAAGGGCATTGATGCCTTCCGTTGCGACATGGCAGAGATGGTGCCCACCGCATTCTGGTCGTGGGCCATTGACAAGGTGAAATACCAATATCCCCATATCAAGTTCATCGGCGAAGTGTATGACCCCAACCAGTATCGCAACTATATCGCGGCCGGTTTTGATTGGTTGTATGACAAGGTGGGCATGTACGACTGTGTAAAAGCCGTGATGTGCCGCCATTGTGATGCCGCACAAATCACCCGTCAATGGCAAGCCACCGACGATATCCTTGAGCACATGTTGTATTTCCTGGAAAACCATGATGAACAGCGCATTGCCTCTCCACAGTTTGCCGGTGATGCACGCAAAGGCATCCCAGCTCTGGTCACCAATGTGCTGATGGGGCGCAACCCCTTCATGCTTTATGCCGGACAGGAGTTTGGCGAACCGGCACTCGATGCCGAAGGCTTCAGTGGGGCAGATGGACGAACCACCATATTCGACTATTGGACGGTGGATAGCCTCCGCCGTGGCTATTTCGACCGCCGCAAATTGACCGCTGATGAAAAGGCCTTGGAAAAAACATACATCAAGGTGCTCAACATGGCCAATGCTCATGAGGCCGTCACCGATGGTCTGTTCTATGATTTGGCATACGTCAACGGAAGCATCAACCAACAGGTGTTCCCGTTTATCCGCAAGTCGGACAATGAAACATTGCTGGTGCTTGCCAACTTCTCTGATACTGACATTGAGGCACCTGTCGTTCTGCCACGCCATGCCTTCGATTACCTGCAGCTGGCGGAGGGCGTTTTCCCTGCGGTTGACTTGCTTTCTGGCAAGAAACATGTGTTTGCGCTTCATGCCGATACACCATGTGCCTTGACCGTGCCTGCCAATGGTGCTGTGGTGTTGCAATTTATCCTAAACTCCCTCCAAAAATAACCACTCAACATGATGCCAGTATTGAATGCTCATAACAAAGAGGAATTTCCTCCTGCCCATACCGCTGAACATCTGCTCAATCAAACGATGATGCGAATGTTTGGTTGTGGTAGGGCTGTCGTTGCCCACATCGAGCGCAAGAAGAGCAAAATGGATTTTGTGCTCGACCATAAACCGCAACGCAAGGAAGAAAAGGAGGAAAGTTTTCAATGAAACAGTTTAAGCTTTTGACCATTTTGATGCTTCTGGCTTTGGCTCTGGTCTGCTTCGCTGCTTGCGGCGAAGAAGGCGCTACCGATGAAGGTGGCACGACGGAAAACGGCGGCGAAACCGCAGCAGAACCCGTTACCGTGATCTAC
>SFEK01000202.1 GCA_004557285.1 Bacteroidales bacterium
ATGCTTCCTCCAAGGTCTCACCCGGGGCAAGCTTCTTCAGTAATCTATTCAATCCCATATCTTCGTTTTTTTAAGTTCTACAATCAGAAATATCCTTTTAACATAAGGGAAAGGAAAATCATGGATGTTCTATCTCCTTACTTCACATATAGTTCCAATTCTTGACGCATATCATCCAACTGATGGTCTATGTCATCCAACACCCTTCGTTCAAAAGCTGCCTTGCGCCTGTTTCTTACAGGGGCATACAGCGTCTGCATGATGACGAACGACAGAACAGGATAGAACACCTGCTCGACGACACTCATTCCAGTTTCTGTATGCAGCACGTAGCCAAGCAAGGAAGCCAATGCCATGAAAAGGCAATACACCCAACCATTTGTCAGCTTCTTGTTCTTGATGGGTTCAAGGATAGACATGGTGTCCGTCTTTACGGAAAACCGTGCTGCTTCTTCCGGCTTGCTCTCCTTAAAAGCCTTGAACCATACGCCACGTGCCAACACGCCCCGCTGCCATTTGGCAGTCTCTTCGTGTAGCTTGGAGGTAAGCTGCCGGGCATCTACCTTTCCTCCTGCCGCCAACTGTCTTTTAGCCTCAGATAGCACGACATCCCTTATGCCGTGCCACTGAGCGTTGAATTGTATAAGCAGTTCCATACCTGTTCCTTGTTTATACAGTTTGCAGTGCCTCTGTGTAAGGTGTTCCAAACACATCCTCATGACAGGTTCTGATTTCCTGTGCCAATGCCTCGATGATGCGGTCAGTGCGTTCCTTCTCTTGTCCTGCATTGAAGACATTGTCACGCATGTTCCGCTCAATTTCAGCAAGGCGGTTCCGCTCGTCTGCTAGTCTTTGGCGGGCATCACCGCATTTGGCATCCTTCACCTCGTTTACCTTGATGGCAATGTTCACGTTCATGTCGTGCAGACGGTCATCCAGCTTATTGTGGATTTCCTTCAAAGCTGCATTCTTGCTTTCCGTGAGCATACGGTCCACCAACTCGTTCTTGCCGTTCTTTATCTGCATCCACTCGATGAGGGCACATATCACGATACCCCAGCCGCCTGTCACAATCTGAATGACTAACCACTGCCATACTCCATTGAACACAGCCTTGCGGATGAACTCCATCCATGCCGTGCGACCACCGGCACAGTTCTTCACGATGGCACTGGCATCTCCCACACAATAGGATATGATGGCTTGCAGCCAGTCCTGGTCATTGCCTTTGCCCATCTGTGGCGTTTCTGTCAGCACATTGCCTAATTGAGAGAAAAGCCCCGACACGTTGTTGAGATTGGTGTTCACCGACTGCTCCGCCTCTCTGATGGCATTGTCGAGCACCGTACGGTTGTTCTCCATAAACTGGTCAATCTTGCCCGCTATATGGTCGGCGATGATTTCAGAGAAAGGCTGCAACAGTCGCTTGATGTCTTCTTCCCGGGCTTCCTTTGACTTGAACACATTGATATTGCTCAAAGCCAATGAGAGGTAGTCCCTCATACCAAAGCAGATTTTCTCATGCAACGTTTCTAAGTCCACCTCCCATGTGCTATCTACACTATCCACGGCATTGCGAATCAGCATCGCCAATGTGTTTTGGAGTTTTAAGGTGCAGTTGTCGAATGAGGTCTCTGTCGCGCTCAGCCCCGTTTCTATCTCTCCGATAATACGCAGACATTCATCCTGCTTTTCGGCACTGAGCTGACCGTTACGCTCATATATTGTTCTGTCCTCACGAACCTTTTCCACTGCATCGTTATAAGTGTCGAGCATAGTTCTGAACACCTTCCTGTATTGTGCAGTGCAACGCTCATCGGTAGTCAGAAACTCCTGTAGGGCTTGCTCAAATGGCTGGAACTGGCTGCGTTGCATCTTCAGCTCTGCCTTCTCTTTGTCTATCGCCACGTCTCGCTGCATGTCCTCGTCGAAAGTCATGCCCCTGCGGGCATCAAGAGCCAACAAGGCAGACAATCCGAACACACGCTTATTCATCAGCGCATTGTCAATGCTTCCGTCTGCCTTGGTGAAACAGGCTTTCACGTCATTGCGAACCCGTTCCATCGCCTGCTCACGCTGCACATCAGATGCTATGTTGTCTATCTTGTTGAGCACGAAGAACACATTGCCGGGATTGCCCTTGAAATGTTCCTGAAAGTATTCGCGGTCAGCCTCCGCAAAACCACGCTCGCCACACAGATAGACAATAGCCTGTGCCTTGGCGGCTATGTCGAGGGCAAGCTCTGTCGCCACAGCCTTGTCCTCCAATCCCGGACTATCGACTATGTTCACACCATCTGCCATCAGTGGCAACGAGCAGCGGACAATGGAATATGCCACATCCTTGAAGCGTGCCACGCTGCCCGTCTGCGCAAATTCCTCATTGTCGGCATTCGTATATTGATATGTAGCGACAAATTCCTGTTTGCTGACATGTTCCACACGTCCTGCCGTTACACTGCCGTCTGCATTTACAGTGTCCTTGAAATGAATCTCCACGTCATCCTCATCGCAGCCATACTGGATGAAGGTGAGAATGGCTGTGCTTGGCAGAGCCGACTCAGGCAAGATGCGGCTTCCTAACAAGGCATTTACAAGGGTACTCTTGCCCGAAGTGAATGTACCCATGATGACCACACGGAACAGACCATCGGTAATAGTCCGTACTTCCTCCAAACAGCGGTCACGTTGCAAGGTCAACCCAAGTCCCGTTTCCATGCCGTTCAGACTCTGTCGCTCGCCAACCAATGCTGCCGCATGGTTGAGAGCTGATACCAATCTTGTATTCTTCTTATTCATATTAGTCGTATTTTGTTTATTTCCAGATTGAGGTGTCCGTAATAAGGCAAGCATTTGCGCAAGCAAACGACCAAGCTTCGAAGAAATCTTTGATGATTCTTTCCAGACTCTTACTGTTGAATTCATTTGACTCATTGATATTATACCATGGTGAATACACATACGACAGCCCATCGTTCCAATCGCCATTATATTCCTTGTGGAAACTTCTTACGACATCCAACATTATGTCAAATTCGCTTTGTGACAATTCCCCTTGAAGTCCCATGACGGTTTGCAAGATGCAAAAAGCACCTTCCTTTTCATCCATATCGAGGAAATATTCCATCGAGTTGTATTTGACGAT
>SFEK01000040.1 GCA_004557285.1 Bacteroidales bacterium
ATCGACAATGCGTGGTGCCATGAGTCTGAGTGCCGCAAGTTTCTTGTCGCCAAACGAGAATATACTCATCATTGTCGCACACTGCTCACAGGAATAAAATGCCCCAAGACTGGCCACCTCGATGAGATCCATCTTTCGGTCGTCGAAACTGGTGTTTTTCACCTTATTATATAATATGGCGAACTTATCGTCGCTGAGACGAAGTTCCATCACCGCACTTGGTTCATGCATACGTCTATGCCGCTGAGCCTTAACGTCAACTGCTCCCAATGTCAAACAGGAGAGCAACAGAAAAACAAACAGATTCCTTCTCATAATCATTGTCATTTTTTGTTTTTTTTCTGCAAAGGTAATGTCTTTTGGCATATTATGCATGGGAATTTCCCTTCAAGATAATATGAGAATCCCTAATTTACACTTATGAGAATTATTGCGCAAAACAAGGATTTTACACTTGCCGAAAGTGGCAAATGTGTATTCTTTCAACCATATGCTGCTAAATTAAGGCTTTTTCTCCTAACAACAGCGTGATGAAGAGAAAAATTCAGTTTATTTCATGGAGATGGTTCGCTCCAGTTGGAGCAACAGTTGCTTTTTGTCCAATCCTCCAGCAAAACCGGTCAGCGAATGGTTGCTGCCGATGACACGATGGCAGGGGATGATGATGCCGATGCCATTGGCACCAATGGCCTGTGCCACGGCTCTCACGCCTTGTGGATTGCCGATGCTCTTGGCTATCTCCATATAGCTTCTTGTTTGGCCGAAGGGGATGTCGAGCAATGCCTTCCACACACGGTGTTGAAAATCTGTGCCTACCGGGTGCAACGGAATGTTGAATACCGTAAGATGCCCTGCAAAATAGTCGTCGAACTGATTCACGGTCTGTTCAATGACGGCGGATGAGGCCATGGTGAACTCTACATTCATGTATCGTCTGATTCTGCGTAGGCTGCGCTCGGCACAGGCCATTCCGGCCCAACAGCACATACACAGCTCATGGTCGGTAGATGCCAGGAGAAGTTCGCCGCAGGGTGAAGGGTAATGTCGTATGCAGATGTTTTTCATAAGTAGCCCCCCTGTATGGTGTATAAAAAAAGATGAATACATTGCTGTATCCATCTCTCTTGGGTTGAGGTACCTAGCAGAGTCGAACTGCTCTACACGGTTTTGCAGACCGTTACCTAACCGATCGGCCAAGGTACCATTGCTGAATTGCGATGCAAAAGTACTGCTTTTTTTTGGAACTGCCAAAACTTTTGTATGTTTTTTTACTAATAAGCCTGTTTTTTCTCCTTTTATGTGGATGTTTCAGGGTTTTCATACGTCTGTAACACGATTGTAACATGTGTTCTGTAATTTTGCGCTGTAAACATATATGATATATTGATGGACAAAAGACAAATCATGGCTTGCGTCATTGCCGCTATGGCAGTAACAGGATCCCAAGCCCAGCAACATGTGGCTACAGGTAACGACAACAAGGGCGACATGCCCGTGACTGTGAATGTGCATGGAACCATTCGTACCAAATACGAATACCAGACAGAAGAGGGGGAGGGGCGTTTTGAAGTGCGCAATGCCCGCATTGCCCTCACAGGTAGTGTGGCTCACAGTGTGGACTATAAGGCTGAGATTGACCTCTCTGATGAAGGTAACATCAAGATGCTCGATGCTTATGCCAAGATAAAACCTGCCAGGGCATTGGATTTCACCATCGGACAGATGAGGGTGCCTTTTACCATCGATGCCCACCGCTCGCCCCACCAGCAGTATTTTGCCAACCGCTCTTTCATTGCCAAGCAGGTGGGCAATGTGCGTGATGTGGGTGCCACGCTCGGCTACAACCTGAATGTGGGCTTCCCCATTGTCTTGCAGGCAGGATTGTTCAACGGGTCGGGGCTCACCAATCAGAAGAATTTCTGGACCAAGAGTGTCAACTATTCGGCCAAGGCCCAGCTGTTTATTCCCCGCGGATTCAACCTCACGCTCAGTGTACAGAAAATCAGGCCCGACGACGTGTCGGTGATGATGTATGATGCGGGTGCCTATTACCACGCCCACGGCTGGCATGTGGAGGCCGAATATCTGCTGAAGCATTATGGCAACGGTGCCTTTGACAATGTGCATGCCGTGGATGCCTTTGTCAACTACGACATCCCGCTGCGCAAGGGCTTCTTCAGCAAGGTGTCGCCACTGGTGCGCTACGATTACATGAGCGACCATAGCGATGGCATCAGGTATCTCGACGGGGTGGCCAACGAGCAGGGCAGGCTGCAGGTGAACGATGCACAGCGAAGCCGACTGACTGGCGGTGTGACGCTGAGCATGGCCAAACCTTTTGTGGCCGACATCCGACTGAACTATGAGAAGTATTTCTACCCCGAGGGTGCTGTGGCCAAGGTGTCGGAGCGCGACAAAGCGGTGGTGGAGTTTATGATAAGATTTTAATCTGCATCATTTAGGTGAATAAAAACGGTGAAACATGCAGTATTTCATGAAAAGTTGTTTAAATTTGCAGGCTGTAAACAAAAAATAGATATTTGCAGATGACATTTCTTGAAATACTGCTTCTTGCCGTTGCCTTGGCTATGGACTGTTTTGCGGTGTCTATAGCCGCTGGTGTGATGATGCGCAAGATGCAGTGGAACACCATGTTGCGTATGACCTTCTTGTTTGGCTTGTTTCAGGCAGGTATGCCCTTTGCCGGCTGGCTGGGGTCTTGTTTCTTCTGCGAACAACTCATGTCGGTGGGCTCTTGGGTGGCTTTTGCCCTCTTGTCGTTGATTGGTGGCAAAATGATAAAAGACAGTTTTGGTGATGATGAAGAGGAGGCGCATTTCAATCCCCGCAAGTTGCACACCCAGCTTCTGCTGGCTGTGGCCACGAGCATCGATGCCCTGGCTGTGGGTGTGTCGCTGGTGTGCTTGGGCTATACCCGTGTGCCCATGCTGGCCCTGCCGCTGTGGTGCATCGGACTGATGTCGTTTGCGTTGGGCCTGTTGGGGTGTGCCCTTGGTGTGCATTTCGGACACTCGATAGCCAAGAGACTCAAGCCCGAACGCTTTGGCGGCATCGTGCTGATCATCATCGGACTGAAAATCCTGCTATTCTAACCCTTTTGCACTATTCGCACGCCTGAACTCTGCACAGGTGATGGCGGTAGCCACGGCCACATTCAGGCTGTCAGCCTTTTGCCCTCCGTATGAAGGGATGAATAGGCTGCGGTTGGCGCGTCGAGCCACTTCTGCCGACACGCCGTTGCCCTCGTTGCCCATGACGATGATGCCATGTGGCGTCAGTGGTTGTGCATAGAGCGACTCGCCTTGCAGCGAGGTGACATACACTGGGACATCCTTGGGCAGCTGGTCGAGCCAGGCACAGAGGTCGGTATATATCATGTTGACATGAGCCAGACTTCCCATGGTGGCCTGCACAGTCTTGGGACTGTAGGCATCGGCCGTGTCTTGGCTGCAGATGATGTGCCTAATGCCAAACCAGTCGGCTATGCGGATGATGGTGCCCAGGTTGCCGGGGTCTTGCACACGGTCGAGGGCAAGACAAAGTTCGTGCAGCGCACAGTCGGAGAGCAGGGCAGGGCAGGGGATGCGGAAGGTGGCCAGCACCTGCTGCGGATGTTGCAGAAAACTCACCTTGCGCAGTTCGTCGTCGGTCACGGTCACATCGTTCGTGCGGGGAGCCATGCCCATTGTTTCATACCACTGTGCGGTGGCGATGATCTGCACAGGAGAGGCCATCGCCATGAAGTCGGCCACCACCTTGGGGCCTTCGGCCACAAACAACCCCTCTTTCACACGGTTCTTTTTCAGTTCCAGCGACCGTATATGCTTGATAATGTTCTTGCTTATCATGTTCTGATGATGCTCTAATATGATGTAAATGGCATTTTCATGCCCATATCACGTGCAAAAATACTATTTTTTTATTATTTTTGCACACGAATTTCAACATTAATGGCAAATACAATCATAAAAAAGATAACGGCAGGGGCGATGGCCATGGTTGTGGCTCTTGCTTTGGTGGGCTGTTCTACACAGAAACTGGTGCCGCATGACCATTATCTGCTGGACAAGGTGAAACTCACCTCCGACAGCAAGGAGCTTGCTGCATCCAAGCTTGAGCCCTATGTGCGCCAGCGGCCTAACTCCAAATGGTTCTCGCTGGTCAAGGTGCCTCTTGCAGCCTATGCCATGGCAGGCAACGACAGCACCAAATGGATCAACCGCAAGTTGCGCGAGATGGGCGAGCAACCCATGCTCTTCGACACCCTGCTCACTGAGCGCACCTGCCAGGACCTCAACCAGGTGATGGTCAACATGGGCTATCTGCGCTCCACCGTTGACTATGAAACCACGGTGGGCAAAAGAAAAAAACTCACCGTCACCTACCACCTGCATCCAGGCGAAAGGTATTCGGTGAGAACGGTGCACCATGACATACAGGACGAGGGCGTGGCTGAAGTGCTGCGCATGAGCGGCACGAGAAACACATTGCTCAAAGAGGGCAAGCCTTTTGCCATTGCCGACCTCAACGACGAGCGCAAGCGCATCACCACCCTGCTCAACGAAAAAGGCTACTACAATTTTCACAAAGACTTCATCACCTTTGATGCCGACACCGTGGAGGGCAGCACCAAGGTTGACCTCACCATGGTGCTGCATCCGTTCAGGACGGCAGGCAACCGCAATGCCGTAGAGTCTCCACATGTGCGCTACAAGATCGGTCGCGTGGATTATCATGCCGCAGGCGATGAAAATCACATCCCGCTGCGCATGTCGGTGCTGCGCGAGAACACCTTGATTGAGCCCGACAATTATTTCAACTCTGCCGACCTGCAGAAAACCTACAACAAATTCAGCAGACTGCAGGTGGTGAAATACACCAACATCCGGTTTGCCGAAGTGCCCGGCACCGACACGCTCAACTGCGACATCTCGCTGAGCACGAACAAGAAAAACAGTGTGATGTTCCAGCCCGAAGGCACCAACACCGCAGGCGACCTGGGTGCGGCGGCTTCGTTGACCTATGAGAACAGAAACGTGTTCAACGGTGCCGAAACCTTCAGCATCAAGCTGCGTGCAGCCTTTGAGGCCATTACAGGCCTTGAGGGATATCAGAACCAAGACTATGAGGAATATAACGTGGAGGGCAAACTCTCTTTCCCACGCTTTGTGGTGCCCTTCCTCTCACGAAGATACAGAAAACAGTCGATGGCTTTTTCCGAACTTTCGGTGAGCTACAACATGCAGAACCGCCCCGAATTTTCACGCCGTGTGTTCTCTGCCGGATGGAGATACCGCTGGAACGACATCTCACGCCGCCGACAGTACAAGTTCGACCTCATCGACCTCAACTATATCTACATGCCATGGATTTCGCCCACCTTCAAGAGCGAATATCTCGACGATGCCAGCAGCCGCAACTCCATTCTGCGTTACAACTACGAAGACTTGTTTATCATGAAGATGGGTTTCGGCTTTTCTCACACCAACAAGACCGAAGCCTACAAGCTGAATGTGGAGACGGCGGGCAACCTGCTGCGTGCCATGTCGAAGGTGCTGGGGGGCACACCCAATGCCGATGGGCAATACACCTTATTTAATATAGCCTATGCCCAATATGTGAAGGTGGATTTCGACTACACCAAACTTTTCGCCATCGACCACCGCAACAATCTGGCACTACATGTGGGCGTTGGCGTGGCCTGCCCTTATGGCAACAGCAATATCCTGCCTTTCGAGAAACGTTATTTCTCAGGCGGTGCCAACTCTGTGCGTGGATGGAGCGTGCGTGGCCTGGGCCCGGGCAAATTCAAGGGAAACAATGGTTCCATCGATTTCATCAACCAGACGGGCGACGTGAAGCTCGACTTCAATCTCGAACTGCGCTCCTATCTCTTTTGGAAACTCTATGGCGCAGCGTTTGTGGATGCCGGCAACATCTGGACATTGCGCAGCTATGAGGAACAGCCCGGTGGACAGTTTCTGGTGGATGAATTCTACAAACAGATAGCGGTGGCCTATGGATTGGGATTGCGCCTCAACTTCGACTATTTCATTCTACGGTTCGACATGGGCATGAAGGCCGTCAATCCTGCCTACGACACGCAAAGAGCGCATTACCCGCTGCTACACCCTAATCTTGGGAGGGATTTTTCCTTTCACTTCGCAGTGGGCCTGCCATTCTGACATGCCATTGGCCGTTGCGGCACACCATGGGGATGAGATAGGTGCGCTGCTGCTTGGTGGTGTCGGCGGTGATGTCGATGAATTCGCTCACCTGGCATGACACCACGGCCGATGTGTCGCTGAGCATTTCCACATCGCCCATGATGGTTTCTGTCTGTTGGCTCGCTCTGATGCGCCGGATGTCTTCAGCCGTCAGGTTGCTGGCCAGCAGCTGTATCCAAGGTCTTGAATCGGTGGTGCAACAGCCTGCCGCCTTGTCGAGGTCGTAGTTGAAATAATATTCCGCAAATTTTTCGGCTTGCTGGGCGATTTGTCGCTCGTCGTTGCTCATCAGGTGGCACGAGGTGGTCATGATGCCTGCCATGAGGGCGCAGATGCAGCGGGTCAGTCCGTGAGGCAAGAGGTGGGTGATGTGGTTGGGCTTGTTGTGTTTCTGTTGACTATACATTTGCAAAGTACCGTTAATTTTTTTACAAAGGTATATATTTTTTTTGTTCCAACGCTATTTCTTTGTACTTTTGCAGCCAAAAACAAGAAAGATGTTGAGATTTTTATCTTTTGGAAGTGGCAGCAGCGGCAATTGCTACTATCTATATACAGAAAATTTTGGACTGTTGATAGATATTGGTATCTCGATGAGAAGGCTGAAGAAATACTTCACCGACTATGGCTTGCACATGAGCGACGTGAAGGCCGTCATCGTCACCCACGACCATGCCGACCATGTCAAGTCGGTAGGGCAGTTCAGTGCCCTCCACGATGTGCCTGTGTATGCCACCGCCCTGGTGCATGAGGGGATAGCCACCAACTATTGCGTGCGCAAGAAGATACCTCAGCAACAGGTCAAGACATTTGTCAAGGGCGACAGCTTCGACCTCGGTCCCTTTCAGGTCTCAACATTCGACGTTCCCCACGACAGCAAGGAAAACGTGGGCTTCCAGATATCGTTTGGCGGCAAAGTGTTCTGCTTGATGACCGACATCGGACATTTCACCGAAGAGATGCAACGCTATGTAGGCAGGGCAGAATATCTTGTGGTGGAGGCCAACCACGACGAGGACATGCTGCGCCGTGGCCCATATCCGCCACATCTCAAGGAAAGGGTGGCAGGCGACCGGGGGCATCTCTCCAACAGCAGGTGTGCCGAGGTGCTGGTGCATTGTGCATCGCCTGCGCTCAAGCATGTGTGGCTCTGCCATCTCAGCGAGGAGAACAACCATCCCGAACTGGCTCGCAAGACCATCGAACTGGCCCTGAACAAACACAACGGTATAGCCATCGACGTGCTGAAACGCTGTTCTCCCAGTGGCGACTGCATCCTCTGCCCGTGACCTCTTGCACACTCGTATTCAAAGACACAATCATTCCCTATTTAATCCATTCAACAATATGAAAACTATTTTTGTAAAATGCGCATTGTGTTGCGCTCTGCTTGCCTCTGCCTCACAGGCACAGGCACAATTCAGTTGGGGCGGCTTGTTGAAAAACGTGGTGGGCGGCAATACCGACAACCAGACAACGACCACGAAGACCAACACCGACTCGTCTTCTACCTCTTCCTCCCTGACGTCTATCATCGGATCTGCCACCGACGGCATCGGTGGATTGATTTCGTCGGTCACCAACATCTTTTCTGACGACAAGGTGGCCACTGCCGACAAAATCATCGGCACATGGTCCTATGTTGAGCCTGCCGTGGTGCTTTCGAGTGATGATGTGCTCAGCAACATCGGAGGCAAACTGGCCGCTGCCACCGTGGAGCAGAAACTGAAATCCAAGATGGAGAGCTATGGCCTGTCCGCCGGCAGCGTGAAAATGACATTCGACAAACAGGGCAATTTCACCCAGACCCTCAAGGGCAAGACGCTGAAGGGTACCTATACCGTGGAAGACAAGAACATCGTGCTGAAATACAGTGGCGTCTATTCGCAGATCATTGGCACCACACAGCTCGATGGCGACAACCTGCTCATCGTGATGGACGCTTCCAAACTGCTGACTTATGTGAACACCCTCGGCAAGCTCACCACCAACAGCACGCTGAAGACGGCATCGTCGCTGCTTAGCAATATGAAAGGGCTGGAATGTGGACTGAAATTGGTCAAACAGTGATTTCAAGCCCTGTTGAGTGCAGCAAAGCTTCCTTTTTATGTTAAATCGTGTGAAAAGTTGCGGCAAATACGGCTGCAATGTCCACAATTACATAGAAAAGTAGTACCTTTGCGCCGCTATTACGAGATAGTAGCATAAATTTCAAACCTAATTAAATAAAAATGGCAACAAAAATCAGATTACAGCGAGGTGGCCGCAAGGGCTATGCTTTTTATAGCATCGTTATCGCTGATGTAAGAGCACCACGTGATGGTAAGTTTACAGAGAAGATTGGTACTTACAATCCCAACACCAATCCCTCAACGGTAGATTTGAAATTCGACCGAGCTCTGTATTGGGTAGAGTCAGGCGCACAGCCTACAGACACTGTTCGTAACATCCTCAAGCGCGAGGGCGTTTACCTGATGAAGCACCTCCGTGGCGGTGTGAAGAAGGGCGCATTCGACGAGGCTGCTGCACAGACCAAGTTTGATGCCTGGAAGGCCAACAAGGAAAAGGGTCTGGAGCAAGTTCGTGAAAACGAGGCCAAGAGCAAGAAAGAGGCTATCGCCAAGAGTCTTGAGGCTGAAAAGAAGGTGAACGAGGCTATTGCCAAGAAGGTGGCCGACAAGAAAGCTGCCGCTGCTGCCGCCAAGGCCGAGGCTGAGGCTGCTGCCAATGCAGAGGCTACTGCCGAAGAGGCTCCCGCAGAAGCATAATCACTCTTTTGACCCAAAAAATAAAAGCATTCCATCCGTGGAATGCTTTTTTGTTTCCTTTTTTTAGCCTGCCTGAATTATCCCCCTTTCTTTATAGCCATGGCTTGGCGGCCAGCATCTCACTCAGTGCTCGCTCTTCCTCTTCAGTTTCTTCTTCTTCTTCTTGCACACCTTGCCCAATGCACAACCACTGCAATGGTCGGCCGTGTTGGTGAGCCTTCGGTAGATGAGTCTGCCGGCATAAACCACACATGCCGCGAGGATGCCGAACACGATGATGTGTTGCAGAGTGATGCTCATGCGTTTGTCCTTTCTTTGTTCTGGTTCACAAATTCTTTCCAGCTGCGGTATTTTGCCTTGTGCTCTGGGGCGTTGGTCTGCATGAAATGACAGTAGGCGGCAGCCAGGGCATCGGTGGCATCCATAAAGGGATTCATGTCTTCGTCCTTGAGTTTGAGCAGCCGTTTCAGCATGCCTGACACCTGTTCCTTGGAGGCGAGCCCCTGTCCTGTCAGTGCCATCTTGATTTTCAGCGGGGCATATTCGTGTATGGGCACATCGCGCTGTATGGCAGCGGCAATGGCCACACCCTGCGCCCGTCCCAGTTTGAGCATCGACTGCACGTTCTTGCCGAAGAATGGTGCCTCGATGGCCATCTCGTCGGGCAAGAACTCTGCAATCAGTCCGGTGATGCGTTCGAAAATCTTGCCCAATCGCAGATAGGGGTCGCTGATTTTCCTCATGTCAATCACCCCCATGGCCATCATTTCGGCTTTGTTTCCCTTCACCTTCAGCAGGCCATAGCCCATGACGTTGGTTCCGGGGTCAACCCCCATGATGATTCTTTCTGCCATGTGGTTATCTGAAATAGGGGTTGTATCTTATCTCGTCTTCCAGCGTGGTGCGCTGGTCATGTCCGGGCAGGATGATGGTGTCGTGGGGCAGCAGTCGGGATATCTTCTGCAGACTGGCAATGAGGTCGTCATAAGAGCCCAACTCAAAGTCGGTTCGGCCTACGCTCATCCTGAACAGGGTGTCGCCCGAGAAAGCCAGACGCTCTTCCTCGCAGTATAGGAACACCGAGCCTGGCGTGTGTCCAGGGGTGAGAATGGCTTCCAGCGTATGGTTGCCAAAGGCGAAGCGTTGCCCCTCGTCAAAGGCCTTCTCCACTTCGGGCTGCGCCTCGTCGAAGTTCATGCCCACAAAGGCATGAGCCTGCTCTTTCAGCTTGTCCATCAGCACCATGTCTTTGGCACACACCTGGGGCTTCAATCCGTATTTGTCGTAGATGAAGGCGTTGCCGAAGTTATGGTCAATGTGGGCATGGGTGCATATCAGATGTTTGGGCACCAGAGCGTTCTGCCGGATATAGTCGTCCATGGCATTGCGCTCTTCGGGATAGAGTGCGCCACAGTCAATGATGACACATTCGTTGGTATCGTCGTTGACCACGTAACAGTTTTCCTGAAACATGTTACATACAAATCTCTTGATGTTCAGCATGGGTGGTGATAGGTTGAAAAAAATGAATGTTATATGGGCAGGTAAATCAGGTGTTTGCCGTTGAACCAGTCTTCTTCAAACATGGTGTCCAGCTCCATCACTTCAACGATGTTCTTGAACGGTCGTGTCTCTTCCTCCACGTTGCCTCCTTTCAGGCAGAATATGCCGTTGGGCATGGAGTTGCGTTGCTCCTTGCCCACATTCTTCTTGCATATCTTCACCAGATCGGGAAGCAGCATCACCGCACGGCTCACGATGAAGTCGAATTTGCCCTTTTCCTCCTCTCCGCGCAGTTGTTCGGCCACACAGTTCTTCAGTTCTATGGCGTTGGCCACTTCGTTCACCACACGTATTTTCTTGCCCGTTCCGTCAATCATCTTGAACTTCACTTCGGGAAACATGATGGCCAGCGGAATGCCCGGAAAACCGCCGCCTGTGCCAAAGTCGAGCACCTTGGTGCCGGGGCGGAAGCGTATGGCGTTGGCTATGGCCAGCGAGTGGAGCACATGGTGCAGGTAGAGGGCGTCGATGTCTTTGCGCGAAATCACGTTGATCTTGCTGTTCCAGTCGTGGTAGAGTGCATCCAGCGCCTCAAACTGCTGGCGTTGCCTGTCGGTAAGCTCCTGGAAATACTTGTTGATGATATCCATATATAATATGATGTAATGGTGTTGAATGGTTGTCTTTATCTCTTGAACAGGTTCTCCATCTCTTTCCTGCTGATTTTCACCCTGACTTCGCCCATGGCATGGCAGGCTATCTCGTCGGGAGAATACACAAACTCGATGTCTTTCTCGCCGATGATGAAGTTGGCCGAGGGATATACCTCCATGCCCATGAATATGGTCTTGTCGCGCAGTTGCTGCAGCGTCTTCACCTCGTTCATCTCGCACAGTTTCTCCGTGATGAGACGGTTGAGCTGATTCTCGTAGCCCGGCACAAAGATGTCTTTCAGCGTCATCACCTTGCCCGTCTTGGCATCGATGTTCTTGATGATAGTGAACGAACTGCCGTGGGCACCGCCGCTGTAGGCATATACGGTGGCCGTGTAGAGGTAATAGGCATCATTGGTGCGGGTGATGGCCGTGTTCACCAGATATTCGCAGTTATACCATGCCCCCCAGGCCTTGTCTGCCTTGTAGAGTTCGGCATAGTCGTCCTTGTATTGCTCGATATAATGGGTGGTGAAGCTGTCCACCGCCTCTTGCACCGTCATTGACCTGTTGCCGGTGTTGAAATATTCGTCGATGAATATCTTTGAGCCGATGATGGAGTCGTTGATGGCTTGTGCATTCTTGCCCTTGGCATAGGCCAGACACATCTTCAGGTGGCAGCGAGGCCCGGCTGTGTCTTCCGAAAGCCTGTAAAGCGTATCTACATTGATGCTGTCGAAAAACAGACTGTCTTCTGTCTCGGTGCCAACGCCCGACGTCCCCTTGCATGCCCCTGCCACAACCGTAGCGGCAACGGCAAATATGATATAAATCAATGATTTTCTCATGTCGTTTACTTTTTACCACTGCAAATTTACGGCAATATGCGGAAAGTGGCAAATATTTTTTCTTTTATTTGCCAAAATGATTACTTTTGCACCCAAATTTAAATAAGATATGGTAAAAGACAATTTTATACATGTGGCGCTGTTCGACCTCGACGGCGTGGTTTTCGACACCGAAGGGCAGTACACCCGCTTCTGGGGAACACAGGCCCGCATCTATCATCCCGAAATACCAGATTTGGAACACATCATCAAAGGGCAGACCCTGCAGCAGATTTTCGACCGCTATTTTGATGACGTCAAGGATGAGCAGCCCAAGATTGTTGACAGGCTTAACCGTTTTGAACAGGACATGGATTTCACGTTTCTGCCTGGTTTCGTGGATTTCATCAACGACCTGCATGCCCATGGCGTGAAGACCGCCGTGGTGACCAGCTCCAACCAGATGAAGATGAGTGCGGTATATAAGGTGCACCCCCGTTTCAAGGAATATTTCGACGCCATTCTCACCGCCGAGGATTTTGCCCACAGCAAGCCCCATCCCGACTGCTATCTCAAGGGTGCAGCCCGTTTTGGTGCCTCGCCCGAAGAGTGCGTGGTGTTTGAAGACAGTTTCAACGGACTCAAGTCGGGGCGTGCTGCCAACATGAAGGTCATCGGGCTCACCACATCCAATTCGGCAGAAGCCATCAGCAGTCTGAGCGACTGGCAGATGAGCGACTTTCAAGGTCTTGATTATCAAAAAATGTGCGCCTTGCTTGCCTGATGTCGGAAAAAAATATTACTTTTGCACCCGATTTTAAGTAAGGGTGTCAAAAAGACATTAATAATCGACAAAGAATTTAAACATAAGTAAAATTATGGTTGGATATTTGGTCAGTGACAATCGCAAGGTCACTACACACCGCTTCATTGAGATGAAGCGAAGAGGAGAGAAAATCTCCATGTTGACATCTTATGATTTTACAACGGCAGGCATCGTTGACGGTGCAGGCATCGATGGCATACTGGTGGGCGACTCTGCCTCCAACGTAATGGCAGGCAATGCCACCACGCTGCCCATGACCGTTGAACAGATGATTTACCATGCACGGTCGGTGGTGCGTGGCGTGAAGCGTGCCCTCGTGGTGTGCGACATGCCTTTCGGCAGTTATCAAATCGACCGCAAGGAGGGCGTGAAAAACGCTGTGCAGATCATGAAAGAGAGTGGCTGCGATGCCCTGAAACTTGAGGGTGGTGCTGAAATCATCGACACCGTCAAGGGCATTCTCGATGCTGGCATACCGGTGATGGCGCATCTGGGCTTGACACCTCAGAGCATCAACAAGTTCGGTACCTATGCCGTCAGGGCCAAAGACGAGGCCGAGGCCGACAAACTCATGGCCGATGCCCGACTGCTGCAAGAGGCAGGCTGTTTCTCACTCGTCTTGGAGAAGGTGCCCGCCGCACTGGCCACTCAGGTGTCACGCGAGCTCACCATCCCTACCATCGGCATTGGTGCCGGCAGCGGAACCGACGGACAGATTCTCGTGGTGACCGACATGCTGGGCATGGTGCAGGGCTTCAATCCCCGTTTCCTGCGCCGCTATGCCGACCTGAACACGGTGATGACCGATGCCATCGGCCGCTATATCAGTGATGTGAAAGAGGTGACATTCCCTAACGAAAACGAGTCGTATTGATGAACACACAGAATACTCCGGTTCATGTCAACCTGTGGCACAAAGACTTCTGGGTGCTGTCTTTGGCCGACATGCTGCTTGCCGTGGTCATGTATATGCAGCTGCCCCTGCTGCCTGGTTGGATGACCGCCGGCTATGGTGCCACACCCATGCAGGTGGGTGCTGCCATGGGCATGGTGGGCGTGGGCGTGTTTTTCCTGGGCAGTCTGTGTTCCTACTGGGTGCAGCATTACCGCCGCAACCATGTGTGCCTGTGGGCTGTCTTTGCCATGCTGCTCTCGCTCGGCACTCTCTATTGGTGGCACACCCGCTGTCCAGGCCATTCGCTGGGCATCTATGTGGTGCTGGCTGTCCGCTTTGTGCTCGGGGCCACTTATGGTCTGGCACAGATGGTGCTGTCGAGCACGCTCATCATCGACAAGTGTGAGTCGTTCCGCCGCACTGAGGCCAACCATGCCACGGCTTGGTTCTCCCGTCTGGCATTGTCCATCGGTCCTGCTGCCACCATCCTGCTGTTGCCCTATCTGGGCTTCGAGAAGGTGATGCTCGTGGCTTGTGGCGGCTGTCTGCTGGCCATGCTGCTTATCATGTCGGTAAAATTTCCCTTCAAGGCACCTGAGGAAAATCTCCATACTTTTTCGCTCGACCGTTTTTTCCTGCCCCGTGGCAAGTGGCTCTTCGTCAATCTGATGCCGGTGGCCACGGTCATGGGGCTGATGTTCACCATCGGTTGCTCCTATATGTTCTATGTCATGCTCATGGTGGGCTTTTTCTTTGCCCTGCTGGCCCAGCGTTTCGTGTTTGTCAATGCCGAACTGAAGAGCGAGATCACCACGGGACTCCTGCTCATGGGCGTGTCGGTTTTGCTGCTCATCTCGGGCGAGTGGCGTGCCGTGCACATCTTCTGTCCCGTGTTCCTGGGTTGCGGTTTCGGCATTTCCGGAGCACGTTTCCTGCTGTTCTTCATCAATCTGAGCGACCATTGCCGCCGTGGCACCTCCCAGAGCACTTATTTCCTGGCCTGCGAGGCCGGCGTGTCGTTAGGGCTGTTCATTGGCTATGCCTTCATGCAGGGCAATCTCACTGCCGTTACCGCTGTGTCGCTCACACTCACAGCATTCGCCCTCGCCATGTATCTGCTGTTCACCCACCGCTGGTACATGACCAACAAGAGCCGCTGAACACCATGCTTCAATATTTGATTCGGACATAACACAGCAACACTTTGTATTGATGAACGAAGTAAGTGTGCCACAAAGCAAAAGGCCTGCAAGGGATTTGCTGATGCACCCTGCAGGCCTTCTCCGTGTTGTAGCCATCGTCGTTGCGCTGTCAAGGCAATGACGCTGCGGCTGCCGTTTAAACTAAACCGCTATGGCTGCTGGCCTGATTCAGGCACCGAGACCGCCGCCCTCTTCTTCGCCGCTGTCTCCGCCGCTGGTGGTGGCGGTGAATATGGCGGTGAGGGTCTTGTTGCCGTCAATCACCACGCTGCGGCTGGCTGAGGTGTTGCCGTCGCTCCATCGGCTGAAGGTGTAGCCGCTGGCGGCAGTGGCCTGTATGCTGGCCGTCGAGTCTTTGGCATATTTGCCGCCACCGCTCACTGTGCCACCGCCCACGGGCGATGCCTCAAGGGTGAGGGTGTATTTCACGACGGCCGAACCGATGGTGTATAATTGGCCTGAACAACTAAACCTGTATTGTCATAATAATTGAAATCAAGAATAGAACGAGAAGGGATATATGCCATTCGATAGGGTGCTGGCCAATCAGGCTTATCATTTTATTGAGGCCAATAAGATGATAACACATCATTTTATTATGGCCAATAAAATGGCCAATGCTGGCACCACCCCACATTTGTTTATGCTAAAATATTCTGTCCGTCCGTC
>SFEK01000203.1 GCA_004557285.1 Bacteroidales bacterium
CACGTTGTGTAAAAGTGGAACTGCCAATTGTGTTGTGTAGGGATAATGACAATGAATAGTTAACCAAATGTTATGTATTGGCAACGGTGATGTGAGTTTTAATTGGGGAATTGTGAACCAGAGGTCAGATCAATGAAGAATTGGTAGGGCCAATCCTGGGAGAGAGGTAATGAAGAAAAGGGCAATTCCCATCAGAGAATTGCCCTCAGATTGTTGATCTGGTGCGCCTTATCTTGCCGGATGCGGCGTGAACGCCTTATCCGGCCTACAGGGTAGTGCTGAATCACCCCGTAGGCCTGATAAGCGTAGCGCATCAGGCAATGTGGCGTTTACCCATTCGTTAATGGATGATTACCACTGAATACCGGCACCGAGCGCGGCGGAGTATTCACCCTGGCTATTGGTACTACCTTGTAATTTGTAGACCCAACGACCATTGGCGCTCACCATCGACACACCTAAAGCAACAGCCGATTCACCGTTGTAAGTACCGCCACCAATAGAGGCCATGCTGGCTCCCGGCGTGTAAGCCTGCGGCAGACCGGTCATTGCCATTGCAGAAGCGATACCACCACTCAGCTTGCTTTCAGTTTTGGACAGTTTGTTATCCATCTCAACCATGCGCTGATCGGTGTATTGCTTCGTTTCCTGCACACTTTGCTTCAACTGCGCATAGTTCACTGCGTCGTTGTTGTTCACGCCAGCAGAAACGTTGCTGATGCGAGTCGTACCGCCGTTACCACCACCGAGAGTGATGTTGCTGTAGTCGATAGAGCCATCAGCTTTGGTGTCGTAGCGAACGCCGCCTGCTTCAGAAGACTTCAGTTGCGAAACGTTAACCGCATCGGTGGCATTAACACCGGCAGCAACGTTGGTGATACGGCGCTGGTTGGTAGAAGAACCCACAGAGATCGTATTTTCTTTGTCTGCTACGGAACCCGTACCCAGCGCGACGCTGTTATCAGCGGCAGCAATGGAGCCAGAACCAATCGCAACACTGTCTTTACCCTGCGCGTTGGCGTCTGCGCCATCGGTGTTGGTCTTGAAGTACTTAGTGCTACCGGTGGTTACAATATCGCCAATGCCATTTTCGATATTGGTCACGCGAGTATCCAGATTAGTGACCTGAGTGTTCAGGTTAGTAATGCTCTGGGTATTCTGGGAAACCTGCGCGTCCGTTACTTTCAACTGACCCACGTTAACCGCATCGGTATCCGCCGAACCTGCTGCGACGTTGGTGATCTGACGTTGACCGTCTTCACTGCCGACAGAGAACTCACCCACAGAGTTCTGCGGTGCATCCATGTTGTAGGCAGTGTAGTTGGTCTGCGCACCACGGGTAGTCTGAGAACCATTACCCATAGCAATGCTGTCGGCATGATTTGCGCGTGCGTTAGAACCGATAGCAATACCGTTGATCGCATCAGCCAGAACTAAAGTGTTCAGGCCGATACCAATACCCGCATTACCATTAACGATGGTTTTCGCGCCCATTGCCAGCGAGTCTTCACCGACTGCCAGTGAGTCTTCAGCCGTTGAGTTGGCGTGATAGTATTTGGTTGGTGTGGTTGCTACTGCACCAATGGCGTTTTGCAACTGGCGAACAGTAACAGCGTCATGGGCTTCAGAACCATCCGCGACGTTGATGATTTGACGATATTTACCATCATCACCGATCGACAACGCGCCAAGCAGTTCGCCATCCGTGGTGTCATAACCAATCACAACACCTTCTTCCGATACGCTGGTGTTACGAGTCCCTTTAACTATTACACGGCTGGAAACGGAACTGCTACCCAGAGCGATACCCGTATCAACTTCGCTGATGCTGTCCTGACCGATGGCTACACTGCTGGCATGAGAGGCAACTGCGTTATAACCTACAGCTGTAGCGCCAATACCTGAAGCGCTGGCATCGTTGAATGCTAAGCCGTTGTCGTTGGTACGTACATAGTTAATACCCGCACCGTTATCTTCGATGTAGGTTTCACTGGTGTTACCGGCAAGCTGGTTAATCATTTGGCTATTTTGCGTAACCAGAATATTGGTTGCGTTTAACTGGGAACCGTTAACAGCATCGGTACTGGTTGTGGAGAGATCACCAGCCGCAACGTTGGTAATTTTGCTGGCATTGCCATCATGGCTGGCGTTGTAGGCACCTGCGTCTTCATCCCACAGCAGTGCGTTATTATCAAGCGCATCCAGGGCTTCACCGACGTTGTTGTAATCGGTATTTGCAATGGTGTAAGTCGGTGCAGTGATAGTACCGTCAGCGTTGACTTCTGCATCACCACCCAGCGCATCAGCGATGTACTTATTAGTGCTATAGAGCTGTGAGCCATTAATGGCATCGCTGCTGGTGGCAGAGACTGCACCGTTAGCGACGTTAGTGATTACACTGGCAGTTTTATCTTTCCCGTGAGCGGCGCTAAATGCACCGTTACCGCCATTGGCTGTTGTATCCCACAGCAGAGCATCATCCAGCGTGGTATCGATCGCTTCCAGCGCGTCACCGACGTTGTTGTAACTGCCGCCAGCGATGGCATAAGTTGGTGTAGTGATACTGCCGTCAGTGTTCACCACAGCATTCCCGCCCAGAGCATCGGCAATGTAGTCACTAACACCATAAAGTTGTGAACCGTTAATGGCGTCGCTGCTGGTGGACGAGACTGCACCGTTTGCAACATCAGTGATTACACTGGGATCATTATTAATGCCGTGTTTGGCGCTGAATTTACCTGCGGTTGCATCCCAGAGTAGGGCGTCGCCGAGTGATGAGCTAAATGATGTGTTAATGGCTGCCAGAGCATCACCGACGTTAGTGTAGTCAGTACCACCAATAGTGTAGGTTGGCCCGGTTAATACGCCTGCATCGCTGATATCAGCACCCCCACCAAGATATGACGTAAATGAATCCGCTACGCCATAAAGTTGTGATCCGTTAATGGCATCGGTGCTGTCAGAAGATACCTTGCCAGCCAGTAAGTTGGTGATCTTGCTGGTGGCTTCGGTGCCGTGCGCGGCGCTGAACGCGCCAGCCGCTTTGTTCCACAGCAGGGAGTCGTCACCGAGACCGTTAACAGCGTCAGTCAGGTTG
>SFEK01000041.1 GCA_004557285.1 Bacteroidales bacterium
CATTACATCAACAAACAATGCAGCTGATACTGTTTCTTCAGTTTTTTTTCATGATAGCTACTAAATTTACAAAAGTATTTTATTAGGTTATTTATGAAACATATTAATCGGCAGCAAATATACGATGTTTTTTTTAATTTGACAACAAAAAATCGAAAAATATTATGATTTTTCAAGATTTTAATGTTGTTTACACTCAATAGGGCTACTTTTTACACTAAAAACCGACAATTTCCGTGCAAAGGCAGCCCTGCCATCATTTCTCCTTGTATATGATTTTATTGGCTCCGGAAGTGATCTTCAGGGCCTCAGGATTTTCCTTGATGAAAGAGTCGATATGCCTGATGCGCTTCTCCTCCAGGATTTCGTCAACGGCAATCAGGATACCCGTTTCCTCCACATCACCAAAACCATAGTTGATGGCCGTGCCAAACATCTTCATGGTGGGGCTCAACGACATGTAGGCATTCACCAACGGCGGGATGTTGTAACCCATCTTGCGTATTTCCCTGTTCAATATCTTATAGTCGTCACGGAAATAGTCTTCACAGAAAAGCTGTCTCAGTTCTTCCTCGTCGGTTTCAATTTTCAATGGTTTGGTGGGAATAATCAGGTGGTCGTGGTCGTCAAAGTGTTTCTTCAGAAAAAAGAGTATCATGTCACGCCCCTTACGCACATAAGAAGGATACATGGTCATTTTACCGAAGAAATATTTCACGTTGGGCATGATGACGGTAAGGGCACCCAAACCGTCCCAAAGATTGTCGAGGGCAAAAAGACTCTTTGCACCCATCTTGCTGCTTTGGTATTCCAGCGACACGAAAGAGCGTCCCAGCTCGATGGTCTGCGGCAGATAATCGTTGATGAACTTGTCGGAAAAATGAAACATATGACTTGTGGCCAATATCGGCTGCCCTTTGTCGTCGAGCTTCACGTCGGTGCCCAAGAGATACCTGTATCCACCGATGATTTCCTCTGCCTCGGGATTCCATACAATCAACTGCTTGTAGCCATTGTCCATGGTGTCAAACTCGTCGATGTCCATGCTTTTTCCCGTTCCACCGCCTGCCTCGCGGAATGCCACCTCTCTCAAGCGGCCAATCTCCTTCATCACATTGGGAGAATCCTGCGCAGTAATGACATAAATCTCATTATTGCTCTTGTTTGTCATTCTTAGCTGCCTTTCGGCGGTCAGTTCTTCCTTAAGCAGTTGTTTTGCTATTGGGCGGATAATCTCTTGTTCCATTTTCCTTGTTGTTAAAAATGATATATAGAGGGGCTGCCTGCTGTAGAGACAGCTGATTTGTCATAGTTTATAAACGATATCCTGCACATATTGTGCCCATTCCATCGGTGTTTTCGTCTTGTCGAAGGTTTGCCAGGGGATGGGCTTGCCTATCGCCACACGGAATGTCTTGTGTGTATTTTTGTACATTTCATCGACAAGAAACAGCATGGCAATATTGAATTTGATGCCGAGACGCTTGCACAGATTGGCCATACGGTAGAAGAAGGGCGAGTTCTGACCGCCGAAATGTATGGGCACCACATCACGTTGTGCCTCGACGCTCTTCACGATGAAGGTCTTCTTCCACTGCAAGTCGCGTATCACGCCGTTGGTCTTTCGCGAGCACAGACCTGCAGGAAACATCAGAATGTGGTTGTCGCTCTTGAAACCAGCCTCAACCATGGCCGGAAAGTTTCTCCCCTGTCGCCCCGTCTTGTTGATAGGAATGCACAGAGGCGCAAGTCCGGGAAGATTCATCAGCAGGTCGTTGACCAAGTATCTGAAACGCCCGTCATACTGCTTGCCGATAAGCGCGCCGAGCGCCACGCCGTCTTCACCCCCTAAAGGATGGTTGCTGACAAAGGTATATAGTTTGCCGTCGTTCTTGTCGGGGAAGTTCTCCATACCCACTACATCAAGCGTAGTGTCAAGATAGGTCATGCACGCCTCAAGCCAAGGCACGCCCGACAGGTCTTTACTGTCGTAAAGGAACTTGTTGACCTCGTCTTGATGAAGGATATGCTGAAGCCAGCTGACCAACGGTCTGGGCACATAGCGCGCCTTGTCGCCCATCTTCGACTTCAGTATTTCATTGATGTCTATTGTCTTTTCCGTTATCTTGTGCATATCAACCGTACTAATACCATGCAAAATTACTTCATCTTTTTCAAATTCGCACGTTTTTTCCTAAAAAACACTTGTTTTTTCTTCATTTCGTAACAATTATCCCCATTTTGTCCTAAAAAATGTTGGAATTTGCACAACAGTTCGTCAAAACACACCCCAAAGTCATCCCGAACGAATCCCGAAGGCATCCCGAAGAATCAGAGTAATTTTTCCTTACCACATTACGCTAATCCATGTAGAAAACCTGCTCCCAACTTCCTCCCAACCTGCTCCCAACTTCCTCCCAACCTACTCCCAACATCCTTCCAACCTGCTCCCGACTTCCTCCCTGCCTGCTCACGACATCCTCCCAACCTGCTCCCAACTTCCTCCCAACCTGCCCACGGCGTAGCCCCCAGAAATGGCGAAGAAGAAAGGATAAGTAAACAAGCAACAACAGCAAGGCTTTTGCCCCAAATCAGTTTTTTCACCCACAAAGAACATTTTTGTGGTGAATTGTGGTGAATTGTGGTGGAAAATGTGTATCTTTGACGGCTGAAAACCATATAAAAGGTACGTATGCGATTTATAGGTAACATAGAAGCCAAGGTAGATGCCAAAGGAAGAGCCTTCTTGCCGGCCGCTTTCCGCAAAGTATTGCAAGAAAGCGGCGAAGAAAGCCTGGTGCTGCGCAAGGACATCTTTGAGCCTTGTCTCGTGTTGTACCCCGAATCTGCATGGAACCGCCAGTTGGACATGCTGAGACAAAAGCTGAATCGCTGGGACGGCAAGAAGCAGGCCATGTTCAGACAGTTTGTCATTGATGCCGAACTGATAACGCTCGACAGCAACGGGCGTATGCTCATACCCAAACGCCACCTCAAACTGGCGGAAATCGAACAGGACGTACGTTTCATCGGCATGGACGACACCATCGAAATATGGAGCACCAAGAACACGGAACAGCCATTCATCAATCCTGAAGACTTCAAGCAATGGCTCGAAGAGGTCATGGAAGACGGGCAAGGCCATTTACAATGATAATACTTCACACATCAATAACGACAATGACTACGACAGCAGATACATACCATGTGCCTGTATTATTGAAAGCAAGCGTTGACGGACTGGACATCCGTCCCGATGGCATATATGTAGATGTGACATTCGGTGGAGGCGGACACAGCAAAGAAATACTCTCACGACTTGGCGACAACGGCCACCTGTACAGTTTCGACCAGGATGCCGACGCTGAGCGGAATATCGTGGACGACAAAAGGTTTACCTTCGTGAGAAGCAACTTCAGATACCTGAAGAACTGGATGAGATACCATGAGGTGGAGCAGGTTGACGGCATTCTGGCCGACCTCGGTGTGTCGAGCCACCATTTCGACGACGAGACCCGGGGGTTCTCCTTCCGCTTTGACGCACCACTCGACATGCGCATGAACAAGCGCGACGGAATGACTGCTGCAGACGTGCTCAACGACTATGAGGAGGAACGGTTGGCTGACATTTTCTACCTCTACGGCGAACTGAAGAGTTCAAGAAGACTTGCTGCCGCCATCGTCAAGGCAAGGACAGCACACGCCATCAGAACCACGCAGGACTTGGCCAACATCGTGGCACCGCTCCTCAAGCGCGAACGCGAAAAGAAGGAAACGGCCAAACTCTTCCAAGCCTTGAGGATAGAGGTGAACCACGAGATGGATGCGCTCAAGGAGATGCTCCTTGCCGCACGGGATGTGCTCGCCCCGGGAGGACGATTGTCGGTAATCACCTACCACAGTCTTGAAGACCGGATGGTGAAGAACGTGATGAAGACAGGCAACACCGAGGGGAAAGCCTGCCAGGATTTTTTCGGAAGAGTGGAAACGCCCTTCCGGTTGGTCAACAACAAAGTAATAACAGCCGATGAGGAGGAACTGGCCGCCAACCCCAGAAGCCGAAGTGCCAAACTTAGAATTGCAGAAAAGAAATGACAGAAAAAGAACTGAAAGAAAAGGCGGAAGAACAATCCCTGCTGTCGGCCTCGTTCAAAGAGGCCATCAAAGAACAGGCCACCGAAAGCGAGCAACAGCAGTCGGCCAGCTTTACCCTGCGCAAGATTCTGGGAGGTGATTTCCTGACGGCCGAAATGCTGAGGAAGCAGATATGGCTGATTGTGCTTATTGCAGCCTTCACATTAATTTATGTGTCAAACCGCTATAACTGCCAGAAAGACATGCTCGAAATCAACGAGCTGAACGAAAAGCTGAAAGATGCAAAATACAGGGCATTGGCCAGTTCAAGCCAACTGACAGAGGCGTGCAGAGAAAGCAATGTGCTGAAGATGCTGCAAGAAAACCAGGACAGCACGCTGCACATCCCCACACAACCTCCCTTCATCATCAAAATACCCAAGAACCAATAACTATACCTATATATATGAGTTATCAATTCGACAGAAACAGCATCATTCCAAGATACAAACTGGTGGCCTTCATCATTATGGGCATCGGGCTCCTCATCCTGGGCAAGGCACTGTACATCGCCACGGTGAAGCGTGACTACTGGATGAAGGTGGCTTCACGACTGAAGAAGGACAGCGTTGACGTGAAGCCGATAAGGGGAAACATCCTCAGCTGCGACGGACGCCTCATGGCCAGTTCGCTGCCCGAATACAAGCTCTACATGGACTTCATGGCCGGCGGAGAGAAGAAGGACTCGCTCTGGACGAAGAAGGTGGACAGCATCTGCATAGGCCTGCATGAGATATTTCCCGAGAAGAGTGCTGCCGAATTCAAGCAGCACCTTGAACAAGGACGCAAGGAAAAGAGTCAGAACTGGGCGATATGGCCCAAACGCGTCAGCTACAACGTGTATGCCCAGGTGAAGAAACTGCCGGTGTTCAATCTGCCTCCCTACAAAGGCGGATTTCATGTGCAATCGTTCAACGCACGTCAGCGTCCATTCGGTTCGTTGGCTCAACGCACGGTAGGCGACATGTTTGGTGCCAAAGACACGGCGCGCTGTGGCCTTGAACTCTCGTTCGACTCTATCCTCCGTGGACGCATGGGCCTCATCAGCCGACAGAAGGTGATGAACAAATACTTGAGCATCGTGATGCGTGAACCTGTGGACGGTGCAGACATCGTGACCACCATCGACGTGAACATGCAGGACTTGGCTGAACGTGCCCTCATCCGCGAGCTGAAGAAGGAGGAGGTGAACGGTGATGTGGGCGTGGCCATCGTCATGGAGGTGAAGACCGGCGACGTGAAGGCCATCGTCAACATGAGCAAGGGTGCCGACGGCGAATACCACGAGAGCAAGAACAGCGCCGTGTCTGACCTGCTTGAACCTGGCTCGGTGTTCAAGACAGCCTCCATCATGGTGGCGCTCGACGATGGTGTGGTAGATACCACCTATACAGTAGATACAGGCAACGGTATATGGGAGATGTATGGAGCCAAGATGCGCGACCACAACTGGCACAAGGGCGGCTACCAAATGCTCACCCTGCCCCAGACCCTTGAGCGGAGCTCCAACATCGGCATCAGCCGCATCATCGACAAATACTACAGCAAGAACCCCGAAAAGTTTGTGCAGGGCATCGACCGACTGGGATTGCGCACCGACCTGCAACTGCCCTTGGTAGGCGCAGCCGCCCCACGCATTCGTATGCCCAAGAAGAACGAACGTGGCCAATATGTCAACTGGAGCAAGACAGCACTTCCATGGATGAGCATAGGCTATGAGACGCAAATTCCGCCCATTTCAACGCTCACCTTCTACAATGCCATCGCCAACAACGGTGTGATGGTGCGCCCTCGTTTCGTGAAAAGCGTGATGAAAGACGGTGAGGTGATACGCGAATTTCCCACAGAAGTCATCAAGCCAAGCATCTGCAAGGAAAAGACGTTGCGCGAGATACAAACCATTCTGGAACATGTGGTCAGCCAGGGCCTGGGCAAGAAAGCAGGCTCCAAACTGTTCAAGGTGGCGGGCAAGACCGGTACGGCACAGATTTCCAAAGGCACCGGCGGTTACAAATCAGGACGCATGAATTATCTGCTGAGCTTTGCCGGCTATTTCCCTGCCGACAACCCACGCTACAGCTGCATCGTGTGCATACAGAAATCGGGCCTTCCCGCCTCGGGTGGCGGAATGAGCGGTGTGGTATTCCATGAAATCGCCGAAGGCATCATGGCACAGGATGTGAAACTGGACATCACCGACGCACGCGACTCTATCTCCATACTCATCCCCGATGTGAAGAACGGCAACCTGCTGGCCGCCGACTATGTGCTGAGCCATCTGGGCATCAGTTCCAACAAATGGTGGAACGGCAGCTATGCCAACGGCAATCCGATATGGGGCAGCGTGGGTCATAACGGCAAGAACGTGCAACTGGCCAAACTGCCCGTTTACAACGAGAGGCATGTGCCCAATGTCATGGGCATGGGCGCGCGTGATGCGGTATATCTGCTGGAGAGCCGCGGCGTGAAAGTGAGAATTGAAGGCAGAGGCAAAGTGGTATCACAGAGCTTGCCAGCCGGACATGAGATAAAGAAAGGTGAGGTATGCTCGCTGAAAATGGAAATATAAACAAACAATGAGGACAAACATATGATACTTCAAGAACTCATCAAAAACATCAGTACCGTAAACATTACGGGAAGCACCGACTTAGACATTACCGGCGTTGACATCGACTCACGCCAAGCAGCCGACGGACACCTGTTTGTAGCCATCAAAGGCACCCAAGTGGATGGCCACACCTATATTGACAAAGCCATCGCATTGGGGGCAAAAGCGATATTGTGCGAGGACATGCCTCAGCAGCAAGTTGAAGGGGTGACCTATATACAGGTGGCCTCAACAGAATCAGCCGTAGGCCATGTAGCTACCGCATTCTACGGTGAGCCGTCGAGGAAACTGCGCTTGGTGGGTGTGACCGGCACCAACGGCAAGACGACCATCGCCACCTTATTATATAATATGTTCCGCAAGTTGGGCTACAAGTGTGGTCTGCTGTCAACCGTATGCAACTATATCGAAGACGAGGCGATACATGCCAGTCACACCACCCCCGACCCCATCGAACTCAACCGCTTGCTCAGCCGCATGGTAGAGGCAGGATGCCAATATGCCTTCATGGAATGCAGTTCGCACGCCATCGCACAGCAGCGCATCGGCGGATTGCAGTTTGCAGGAGGCATCTTCACCAACCTCACCCGCGACCACCTAGACTACCACAAGACATTCGAGAACTACCGCGATGCGAAGAAGGCATTCTTCGACGGCCTGCCCAAAACAGCATTCGCCATCACCAATGCCGACGACAAGAACGGCATGTTCATGGTACAGAACACCAAGGCCACGGTAAAGACCTATTCTACAAGAGCCATGGCCGACTTCAAGGCCAAGATTTTGGAATGTCATTTCGGCGGCATGTATCTCGACATCGACGGCAGGGAAGTGGGCGTGCAGTTTATCGGCAAATTCAACGTGAGCAACCTGCTTGCCGTGTACGGTGCAGCCATCATGCTCGGCGAAAAGCCTGAAAACGTGCTGGTGGTAATGAGCACCCTGCGCAGCGTCAGCGGTCGTCTCGACCCTGTGCACTCGCCCGAGGGATATACCGCCATCGTGGATTATGCCCACACCCCCGATGCCTTGGAGAACGTGCTCAAGGCCATCCACGAGGTGCTCAACGGCAAGGGCGAGGTCATCACCGTATGTGGTGCCGGCGGCAACCGCGACAAGGGCAAACGACCCATCATGGCACAAGAGGCCGTGAAACAGAGCGACAAAGTGATCATCACCAGCGACAACCCGAGGTTTGAAGAACCGCAGGACATCATCAACGACATGCTGGCAGGCCTCACCCCGCAACAGATGAAAAAGGTCATCAGCATCGTTGACCGCCGTGAGGCCATCCGCACGGCATGTATGCTCGCCAAGAAGGGCGATGTCATCCTGATTGCAGGCAAAGGTCATGAAGACTATCAGGAAATCAAGGGGGTAAAGCACCATTTCGACGACAAGGAAATCGTGCATGAAATATTCGGCGACATGCCACAAACCAAAGCATAAAACATCATGTTATACTATTTATTCAGATTCTTGGAACAGTTTGGCATCCCTGGCAGTCATGTATGGGGCTATATTTCCTTCAGGGCATTGCTGGCACTCATCCTGTCGCTGGTCATCTCGGCATGGTTCGGCGAAAAGTTCATCAAGTTTCTCAAGAGCAAACAAATCAGCGAGACACAGCGCGACGTCAAGATCGACCCCTTTGGCGTGAAGAAGATTGGTGTGCCGTCGATGGGTGGCATCATCATCATCGTGGCCATCCTTGTACCTGTGATTTTGCTCGGTCGTATGCGCAACATCTATCTCATCTTGATGATTGTCACCACAATTTGGCTGGGATTTCTCGGTTTTCTCGACGACTACATCAAGATATTCCGTCACAACAAGGAAGGTCTGCCAGGCAAATTCAAGATTGTGGGACAGCTGAGCATCGGACTTATCGTGGGGCTTATCCTGTGGAGCAGTCCTGATGCCAAAATCAACGAAAACCTCACCATCGATCGTCAGGCCAACAAGGAGATGGTCATCAAGCATCGCACAGAGGCCACCAAGTCGCTCAAGACCACCATCCCGTTTGTGAAGAGCCACAACCTCGACTACGCCAATATCATGTCGTTCTGCGGCAAGTACAAGACCGCAGCCGGCTGGATATTGTTCGTGGTGATGACCATCATCGTGGTGACTGCCGTGTCCAACGGTGCCAACCTCAACGACGGCATGGACGGCATGTGTGCCGGCAACTCGGCCATCATCGGTGTGGCATTGGGCATCTTTGCCTATGTGAGCAGCCATATAGAATATGCGGCCTACCTGAACATCATGTACATCCCTGGGTCGCAAGAACTGGTGGTGTTCCTCTGTGCCTTTGTGGGCGCACTCATCGGTTTCCTGTGGTACAACGCCTATCCTGCACAGATTTTCATGGGCGATACCGGGTCGCTCACCATCGGCGGCATCATCGGTGTCTGCGCCGTCATCATCCACAAAGAACTCATGCTGCCCATCCTGTGCGGCATATTCTTCGTAGAGAGTCTCAGCGTGATTCTCCAGGTGTATTATGCCAAGATGGGCACCCGCCGCGGCGTGAAACAGCGTGTGTTCAAGCGTGCGCCCCTGCACGACACGTTCCGCACCCGGCAGGAACAGCTCGACCCTGACACCAAATACCTGTTCAAGAAACCCAAGGGAGCCATACACGAGTCAAAGATTACCATCCGGTTCTGGATTGTCACCATCATTTTGGCTGCCCTGACCATCATCACGCTGAAGATCAGATAAACCGGGTTGTAACAGCCTGAACAAGCAATAGGAAAACTGAAATATTTGAAGAAAACGAGACGAAGAAAACGATATGAAAAGAATAGTGATATTAGGAGCGGGCGAAAGTGGTGCCGGTGCAGCCGTACTCGCCAAGAAAGAAGGATTTGACGTGTTTGTTTCCGACATGTCGACCATCAAAGACAAATACAAGGAGATGCTCGACAGTCACGACATCGAATGGGAAGAAGGACACCATACGGAAGAAAAGATTCTCAACGCCGACGAGATCATCAAGAGTCCCGGCATACCCGACGAGGTACCGATGATGAGGAAATGTATCGAAAAGGGCATCCACATCATCAGCGAAATAGAGTTTGCCGGCAGATATACCAACTCGAAGATGATCTGCATCACAGGCAGCAATGGCAAAACCACCACCACGTCACTCATCTACCACATCTTCAAGAATGCAGGCTATGATGTAGGTTTGGCAGGCAACATCGGCAACAGCCTTGCCCTGCAGGTGGCAGAAGACCCTCATGCCTATTATGTGATTGAGCTGAGCTCGTTCCAGTTGGACAACATGTATGACTTCCGCGCCAACATCGCCATTCTGCTGAACATCACCCCCGACCACCTCGACCGCTACAACAACTGCATGCAGAATTACGTTGACTCGAAGATGCGTATTCTGCAGAACCAGACCGATGAAGACTCGTTCATCTATTGGAACGACGACCCCATCATCAAGCGCGAGCTGGAGAAATACGAGATCAAAGCCATACAGCTGCCCTTCTCCGAACTCAAGGAGAAAGGGTCTATCGGATACATCGAGGAGGGACAATACAAGATTGAGAAACCCATGCCCTTCAACATGGAGCAGGAACTGCTGAGCCTCACCGGCAAGCACAATATCTACAACTCCCTGGCTGCCGGCATCGCCTCAGACGTGGCTGGCATCAAGAAGGATTTCATCAGAAAAAGCCTGAGCGACTTTCCCGGTGTGGAGCATCGTTTAGAGAAGGTGGCCATGGTGGCCGGCGTGCAATACATCAACGACTCCAAAGCCACCAACGTGGATGCCTGCTGGTATGCACTCGAAAGCATGACCACTCCGGTCATCCTCATCATTGGCGGCAAGGACAAGGGCAACGACTACAATGCCATCAAGGAACTGGTACAGAAAAAATGCAAAGGGCTGGTATTTCTCGGAGCCGACAACAGCAAACTGCACCAATTCTTCGACGGAATGGGCATTCCTGTTCGCGACACGCACAGTATGAAACAATGTGTGGAAGCCTGCTACGACATGGCGGCACCTGGTGACACCGTGTTGCTGAGCCCGTGCTGTGCAAGTTTCGACTTGTTCAAGAATATGGAAGACAGGGGAGAGCAGTTCAAGACATTAGTAAGAGGACTGTAAGGAGGACCTATCCAATCATGAAAGAAAATCTGACGACATCAAACAAATTCAAAGGCGACGGCGTCATCTGGACGGTGTTCTTCTTTCTGTGCATCATCAGCATCATCGAGGTGTTCAGCGCTTCGAGCAACCTCTCGTTCAAGACAGGCGACTATCTCAAACCGGTGATAAAACATTGTCTGCTGCTGTTGCTGGGAGTATTTGCCATGGTGGCCACAATGAATGTCAAATGCAAATACTTCAAGATTGTCACACCGTTTGCCTTGATATTTTCATTCTTCGGACTCATCGCCGTATTCGCATTCGGAGAGGTGACCAATGGGTCGCAACGCTGGCTATCGTTATTCGGCATCCAGTTCCAGCCCTCCGAATTGGCCAAAGGGGCACTCATCCTGGCCACGGCGCAGATACTGAGTGCCATGCAAACCGTTCAAGGAGCTGACCGCAGCGCATTCAAATACATACTTATCGTGTGTGTCTTCATCGTGCCGCTCATCATGCTCGAAAACTTGTCAACAGCCGCCCTGCTCTGTCTGGTCATCTTCATCATGATGTTTATCGGCAAGGTGCCCAAGGTGCAACTGGGTCGCCTGCTCGGCGTTGTGGCCATCTCCGCAACATTGGCCGTGTCGGGCATCATGCTGATAGGACACGACAAGAGCAAGGATGACGTGAAGGACGAAAAGATGTCCATGGTACAAGAGGTGGAGAAAAAAGACGACACCCTGTTGGACAAGATATTCCACCGTGCAGACACATGGAAGGCACGTATCGACAAGTTCCTTGACAACAAGGAAGTGCCACCAGAAGACGTGGACCTTGACAAGGATGCACAGGAAAGTCATGCCAAAATCGCCATTGCCTCATCCAACATCGTGGGCAAAGGTCCCGGCAACTCTGTAGAGCGCGACTTTCTCTCGCAGGCATTCTCCGACTTCATCTACGCCATCATCATCGAAGAGATGGGCATATGGGGAGCAGCTTTCGTATGCTTCCTGTATATCGTCCTGCTTTTCCGCACGGCCTCGATAGCCAACCGTTGTGCCAACACCTTCCCCGCTTTGCTCATCATGGGATTTGCCTTGCTGTTGGCCACACAAGCCATGTTCAACATGGCAGTGGCGGTAGGCTTGGTACCGGTAACAGGACAACCCCTGCCACTCATCAGCAAGGGTGGTACCTCAACCATCGTCAACTGTGTATATATCGGCATCATATTGAGCGTGAGCCACTCGGCCAAGAAGAGAGACGAGTCCCTTACACCAGCGACCGACACCTCTTCAAGGTAGCGACGAACCAGAGGCAGGCTACAATCCGCAGGACAATGTGGTAATCGGCAGGCAGCACGGTGGCAAAAAAAGCCAACTGTGCTTCCGTCATCACCCAAGCCTGCTTCATGGTGATTTCACGTTCAAGAACAAAAGCATAATAACGGCGTAAACAGTTCATGGGCATAACCAATGTTTCGCTCAACCGTTTCATCATCATCACCATGCGCTTGCTTGCGCCGGCATTCGTTGTCAAGATCAATTGCTTCTCCATAACATTCAACTTTTAAAGTGTTCGTTTGATTTGTGGGCAAAGATAAGGCAATAGTTTGCACAAAAAGTTCAATGGCGCATATACTTTAGTTAAAAACATACAAATATGCTGTTACCCATATACCATCAAGGCAAAATAGAGGCAGGCTGCGATGAAGCAGGACGTGGTTGTCTGGCAGGGAGCGTATATGCCGCTGCGGTAATATTCCCTGAAGACTACACCAACGAGGCACTCAACGACTCCAAGAAACTCACCGCCCACAAGCGGTATGAACTTCGCCGACAGATTGAACACGATGCGTTGGCTTGGGCGGTGGGCATAGTCACCCCTGAAGAGATCGACCGCATCAATATTCTCAATGCCAGCATACTGGCCATGCACCGGGCGCTCGATGCACTCACCCTGCGCCCCCAGGCGGTCATCATCGACGGCAACCGCTTCAAGCCATATCGGCAACTGCCCTATAAAACCATTGTCAAAGGCGATGGCAAATACCTGTCTATTGCCGCCGCAAGCATATTGGCCAAGACCTACCGCGACGACTACATGGACGAACAGTCCTTGATCTATCCAGGCTACGACTGGAAGAGCAACAAGGGCTATCCCACCAAGAAACACCGTGAAGCCATCCGTCTTCAAGGCATCACACCGATACACCGCAAGACATTCGCACTATTGCCACAAGGAGAACTCAATCTGTTTGACAACGAATAACACCCATATACCACCTAACACCTAATTATATATGATGAACGTGAAAATGGAAGAATCGTGGAAAAGACATCTTGTAGGGGAATTTGAAAAACCCTACTTCGTCAACCTGGTCAACTTCGTGCGCCAGGAATATGCCACAACGACATGCTATCCCCCGGGACAACTGATATTCAACGCCTTCAACCTGTGCCCCTACGACAAGGTGAAGGTGGTCATCACCGGACAAGATCCCTATCATGAGCCTGGACAGGCACATGGTCTGAGCTTTTCGGTGAACGACGGGGTGACCTTCCCTCCATCACTCATCAATATTTTCAAAGAGATAGCCCAAGACTTGGGCACACCGATGCCAGCATCCGGCAACCTCACCCGATGGGCCCAACAGGGAGTGCTGCTCCTCAACGCCACCCTTACAGTACGGGCACATCAGGCGGCAAGTCACCAACACAAAGGATGGGAAACATTTACCGATGCTGCCATCCGCACATTGAACGAGGGGCGCGAACACTTAGTATTCATCCTATGGGGAGGATATGCCAGGTCAAAGGCCACATTGATTGACCAGAACAGGCACTTGGTGCTGCAATCCGTACACCCCTCACCACTCTCCGCCAACCGTGGCGGCTGGTTTGGCAATCATCATTTCTCACGTGCCAATGCCTATCTTACAGCGCATGGCATGACACCCATCAACTGGTAAAACCAAAAACCATCCATCATACAATGAGACAACTACCCATCATCCAAGTGGGCGACATCCTGATTTCGCCCGACATCATCACAGAATATTTCTGCTGCGACCTTGACCGCTGCAAAGGCATCTGCTGCATCGAAGGAGATGCAGGAGCACCAGTTACGCTCGACGAAACCCTGTCTATCGAGGATGCGCTCGACACCGTATGGAACGACCTTTCGGCAGCCGCACAGGCGGTTATCGACAAGCAGGGAGTGGTATATAACGACATCGAGGGAGAACTGGTCACGAGCATCGTGGGCGGCAAAGACTGTGTGTTTACCTGCTACGACAACGGTTGCTGCCTGTGTGCCTTGGAGAAGGCCTACCGCAAAGGCAAGACCAAATTCTGCAAGCCTATCAGTTGTGCACTCTACCCGATACGCGCCAAGAAACTGAGAAACGGCACCATTGCGCTCAACTACCACCAATGGGAAGTGTGTGCCGACGCAAGAGCCAAGGGCAAGGAACTCCAACTGCCCGTTTACCGTTTCCTGAAAGAACCGCTAATCCGTAGTTTCGGTGAAGAGTGGTATCATGAACTTGAAGAGGTGGCGGATGAAATCCATCGCATCAGCCTTTGCGATAAGTAAGGGGAGACACCCCCACATGTTCCTTGAAAAACTTGCCCATAAACGACTGGTTGGTGAAATGCAGTTCATTGGAAATTTCCTTGATGCTCTTCGAGGTATTTCTCAATTGCACCCGCAACTCCTTCAGCACATAATTGTCAATCCACTCGTTGGGTGTGCGATGGCTGACCTGCTTCACCGTTTCCGACAGGTATTTGGCAGAGATGCAAAGCTCCCGGGCATACCACCCCACTCTGCGTTCATGGCGATAATGCAGTTCCACCAAGCGGACGAATTTCATGAAGATAGCCTCGGCACTACTTTGTTTCTGACTGCTCGACATCTGTATGCGGTAGATGGCGTTGTAGAGATCATAGATCATGGCAGAAAGCAACATGCGCACCACGTCCTTATGAAAGAAATTGCCGGCATCATCCACCTTTTCCTTGATCAGGCTGAAATAGCGGCACACCCCTTTCACCTCGTCAGGCAACAACCGGCAGACGGGATGAATGCGTGAAAAGAGGAAAAGTGCCGACATCTCATGCACCTCCTTCACTATCTCGTTGAAGAAATCATACGATATCATAATGGCGATGCCATGCCCATAACAATCTGTGGGCCGGGCATTGACCACCTGACCTTCAGAAACAATCATGGCATAACCTGCAGGCACCTCATATTCCACGGTATCTGCCACATAATGGATTGTACCCTCCAGGCACAGAGCCACAAGCACACATTGGCAACGATGTGGCTCTATAGGCAGGTCATGTACATTGAACTGGTCAAACATGACAATTGCATTGCCAATATGGCTCAATGTCTTTCTGACCAGCACATCATCAATATTCAAACATCTTACATCTTTTGTACCCATAAACGTCATGCTATGATTTCACTTCTTCACAAGCCACCATCTCTATGCCACGACACATCACATATACCCGATGCAGCGCGGTATAAGTTCTTTG
>SFEK01000204.1 GCA_004557285.1 Bacteroidales bacterium
CCAAAAGGTCTCAAAGTTCGTTAATCACTTGATGTATGACGGAAAGAAGAATACATCATACGAGATTTTCTACAAAGCATTGGATACCGTCAAGGAAAAGATGGCCAACGAGGAGAAGTCTGCTCTTGAAATCTGGAAGACAGCCCTCGACAACATCACTCCCCAGGTAGAGGTGAAGAGCCGCCGTATCGGTGGTGCCACATTCCAGGTGCCCACTGAAATCCGTCCCGACCGCAAGGAGAGCATCTCGATGAAGAACATGATTAACTACGCTCGTAAACGTGGCGGAAAGACCATGGCCGACAAGCTCGCTGCTGAAATTATGGATGCCTTCAACAACCAGGGTGGTGCCTTCAAGCGCAAGGAAGACATGCACCGTATGGCAGAGGCTAACCGTGCATTCGCTCACTTTAGATTTTAATCAACAACACAGGTAAAAAGAATCATGGCAAAGCAAGATTTACATTTGACCCGTAATATCGGTATTATGGCCCACATCGATGCCGGTAAGACAACGACATCTGAGCGTATTCTGTTCTACACCGGAAAGACCCACAAGATTGGTGAGGTGCACGAAGGTGGTGCAACGATGGACTGGATGGCCCAGGAGCAGGAGCGTGGTATCACCATCACATCAGCTGCAACTACATGCTACTGGCACTATAACAACAAACAGTTCAAGATCAACCTGATCGACACCCCGGGACACGTTGACTTTACCGCTGAGGTAGAGCGCTCTCTGCGCGTACTCGACGGCGCTGTGGCTACATATTGCGCCGTTGGTGGTGTTCAGCCCCAGTCTGAGACCGTATGGCGTCAGGCCGACAAATACAATGTGCCTCGTCTGGGTTATGTGAACAAGATGGACCGCTCTGGTGCCAACTACTTTGACGTGTTGACCCAGATGAAGGATGTTCTCGGTGCTAACCCCGTGTCTCTCGTTATTCCTATCGGCAGCGAAGAGACTTTCAAGGGTCTCGTTGACTTGATTAAGATGAAGGCTATCATTTGGCATGATGAGACTCAGGGTGCTGAGTTTGAAATCGACGATATCCCTGCCGACCTCAAGGATGAGGCTGAAGAGTGGAGAGGAAAGCTTCTCGAGTCAGCCGCTGAATTTGACGAGTCTCTCATGGAGAAATATTTCGAGGATCCCAACTCTATCACCGAAGAGGAAATCATTGCAGCCATCCGCAAGGGTACACTGGCTATGGAGTGCACTCCTATGCTGTGTGGTTCTTCGTTCAAGAACAAGGGTGTACAGACATTGCTCGACTATGTTTGTGCCTTCTTGCCTTCGCCAATGGATACTCCCAACATCGTCGGTACTAACCCCTCAACAGGTGAGGAGGAAGACCGTACTCCCTCTGAAGATGCTCCCACCTCTGCCCTCGCGTTCAAGATTGCTACCGACCCCTATGTTGGCCGTCTGGTGTTCTTCCGCGTTTATTCCGGTAAGGTGGCTTCAGGTACATACGTTTACAACACCCGTTCAGGCAAGAAAGAGCGCGTGAGCCGTCTGTTCCAGATGCACTCCAACAAGCAGCAGCCCATGGAGGTTATCGATGCAGGTGATATCGGTGCAGGTGTAGGTTTCAAGGATATCCGCACCGGTGATACCCTCTGCGACGAAAACGCACCTATCGTACTTGAGTCAATGACATTCCCCGATCCCGTTATCGGTATTGCCGTTGAGCCCAAGAGCCAGGCCGACGTTGACAAGCTCGGTATCGGTCTTGCCAAGTTGGCTGAAGAAGACCCCACCTTCACTGTTCACACCGACGAGCAGAGCGGACAGACCGTTATCTCAGGTATGGGTGAGCTTCACCTCGACATCATCATCGACCGTCTGAAGCGCGAGTTCAAGGTTGAATGTAACCAGGGCAAGCCTCAGGTGAACTACAAGGAGGCCATCACCAAGACTGTTAACCTCCGTGAGGTTTACAAGAAGCAGAGCGGTGGTCGCGGTAAGTTTGCCGACATCATCGTCAATGTTGGTCCTGTAGATGAAGACTACAAGGAGGGCGGACTCCAGTTCGTCAACGAGGTTAAGGGTGGTAACATTCCTAAGGAATTCATCCCCTCTGTTCAGAAGGGCTTCGAGAGCGCCATGAAGAACGGTGTGCTCGGTGGCTATCCTATGGACAGCTTGAAGGTGACCTTGATCGATGGTTCATTCCACCCCGTTGACTCCGACCAGCTCTCTTATGAGCTCGCTGCCATCAACGCCTACAAGAATGCTTGCGTCAAGGCAGGTCCTGTGCTCATGGAGCCTATCATGAGGCTTGAGGTTGTTACACCTGAGGAGAACATGGGTGACGTTATCGGCGACTTGAACAAGCGTCGTGGTCAGGTAGAAGGTATGGACGAGGCCCGCAGTGGTGCACGCATCATCAAGGCCATGGTTCCTCTGGCAGAAATGTTCGGTTATGTTACTGCTCTGCGTACCATCACCTCAGGCCGTGCTACAAGCTCTATGGAGTACGACCATCACTCACCCGTATCAAGCTCAATCGCCAAGGCTGTGCTTGAAGAAATCAAGGGTCGAGTAGATTTAGTATAACAAAAAAAATCAGGGATGAGGCGTCACGTTAGCGAATGACTCTTAACGGGCGTACCTCTTCCCTCTTCACAAATAAAATTAAAAAATAAAGACATGAGTCAGAAAATCAGAATCAAGCTGAAGTCTTACGACCACAAATTGGTTGACAAGTCAGCAGAGAAAATCGTGAAGGCAGTAAAGGCTACAGGTGCCATTGTCAGCGGTCCTATTCCATTGCCTACACACAAGCGTATTTTTACTGTTAACCGCAGTACTTTCGTTAACAAGAAGTCACGTGAGCAGTTCCAGCTCTGCGACTTCAAGCGTCTTATCGACATTTATAGTTCAACAGCCAAAACCGTTGATGCTCTGATGAAGCTCGAGCTTCCCAGCGGTGTTGAAGTTGAAATCAAAGTATAGTTTAATTTTTAATATTCATTGAAATGCCAGGATTAATTGGAAGAAAAATCGGAATGACATCCGTTTTCAGTGCCGACGGTAAGAATGT
>SFEK01000205.1 GCA_004557285.1 Bacteroidales bacterium
CCAGAAGACGGGACAACGCATCCACATCCGTTGGGAGGCGTGCATGCAGCAGTTGGCCGATAAATACCAACGTGAAGATTCCCCTTACCTGATGCCCATCATCACACATCCCGGTGAAGACGAGGCAAGGCAATACCAGAAAAGAATCCACCTCATCAACCATCATCTGAAGAAGCTGGGCGGAGAACTGGGGCTGACCTCCAAGCTCACCTCCTACGTGGCACGCCACTCCTGGGCAAGTATCGCCAAGAGCCAGAACGTCTCGGTGGCGGCCATCAGCGAAGCGATGGGGCACACCACCGAACGCACGACGCGCATCTATCTGAAGTCGTTCGAGAACACCCTTGTTGACTGCGCCAACCGCAAGGTGCTCAGTGCCATAACATAAAGGGAGGGGGAAAAACGATGATGTTGTGCAATTATCTTCATCTCTTGGTAAGAGATGCATCTAATCACTGACAAAGGTATGAAAAAAATTTCAAACAGCCTAACAATTATGGAATTATCTTTGAAAAAACAGGTAAAATTTTTGACTTGTGTCAAGTTGAGCCATTTTTCGAAATGTGATACAAATGTTGAGCGAATCATCTGACCAAGCTCCTTATCTTGTTGATAATAGGCAGGTTGCATGGACCGATACTTCTCTTACCAAGAGATGTAGATAATTGTGAACGACAAACAAGTGAATATTTTTACTAAAGAGGATGAACGGTTAAGATGAAAGTCCCAGCCGACATAAAGTCGGGCTCTAAGAGCCTACTTTTACATATTACTAACGTAACTGCTTGTTTCTCAGATAAAAAGAGAAGTGAGCAGGACTAAAAGAAGTCTCTTGACCCCAAGAAATGCCATCGCATTTCCCGTCCGTTTCCAGACTTCATCCCCGTTATAAATTATCAATTGCCATGGACGACCGTTGGTATGTGTTGCGCGATTTGGCGCGTCCCAACGCCAAGCATCCCGCCTATCAGCGACTGCTGGCGATGCCCGAGATGGCAGGTTATGTGTTCGTGCCCCTCAAGCAACGGGTGTTCACGGAGTTTGGCAAGCGTGTGGTGCGCTTCGTGCCCTACATGCCCGACCTCATCTTTGTCCATAAGACCCGGAAAGAGCTCGACCCCATCGTCCGTGAGATGGAACTGTTGCAGTACCGCTATGTGCGTGGCGGCAGGCAGTATGAGGCCATGAGCGTGCGGCACAAGGACTTTGAAAAGTTCAAGGAAGCCGTCGAGCAGACCGACCGTGTGGAATACTTCAGCTACGAGGAGGTTTCCCCCCGGCTGTATGGCAAACAGATCCGCATCATCGGTGGTCGTCTCAACGGCTTCGTGGGTCGCCTGATGAGCAAGAAAGGCAGCAAAAACAAACGTCTCCTCATCGACCTTCAGGAGTGCAACCTTTCCGCCGCCATTCAAGTGGAGTCGGAGTATATTCAAGTGCTGGAATAATCCCCTGCCACATCAAACCCCGGACAGCATGGCTTCTGCGGGTCCAAATCACAATGCCCCACAATCAACGCCTTCGGATACCGCTGATGCAACTCCTCCAGCAGCTTCCTCAACGCCCGCTTCTGTGCCTCAGTGCGTGTGTCCTGTGGAGTCTGGCCGTCGGCAGCCAGTCCGCCGATGTAGCAGACCCCGATGCTGTGGTTGTTGTGGTTCCGGCAGTGAGCGCCCTTCACTTCCTCCGGTCGGCCAACTTCAATCGTCCCGTCCGTCGGAATGACATAGTGGTAGCCACAGCCCTTCCAGCCTCGGGAACGGTGGTAGCGGTCAATGTCCGCCATCCGCAGGGCACTGCCCGCCTGGTTGGCGGAGCAGTGCACGATAATCAACGTAATCTTTCGCATGGCTTACAGTTGTGTGATGGCGCCGCCGGCGGCACCCGTGATGACCAGTTCAATGATGCGCACGATATACAGTGCGACTTGCTTCCAATTCACTTTCATACTCGTTGTCTTTAGGTAAATGAACATTATTAACTTCATGATGACTTGTGTTGTCCCCCACAGACTCCCCGGCCGCTGCAGCCCCTGCCGGGTCATCCGTGGGAGGGTTCAATCATACGATGGGGTCCGTAGGCTCTTCAGCGCCACTGTCCCCGGCACCGCCGCCGTTGTCAGGGTCCGTCGGGTCGGCAGGTTCGGTCATAGAGCCGGTTCCCTTCTTCTTGGCGCCAGCCAAGTCCACCGTGCCCTCGCCCATCTTCTCGGCCTTCAGCGTAGCCGCCTGAGCCACACGGCTGGCCACCAGGTTGAACTCGGCACGCCCAATCAGGTTCTGGAAGTCGTCACCCGGAGTGAAGATGATGTTCACGCCCGTGATGTTCTTCGCCGTGAAGGCGTCGCAGCTCTCCGCGCCCATACTGGTCAGCGAAATCCAGAAGTTGCCAAGGTCATCCAGCAGGATCTTCTTGCCCTCCAGCAACTGCTCCACCAGGCAGCTGCACATGTCGGAGAGCACGCCCTTCACCTGTCCGCGCTTATGGCCGCCGTGCTCAGCGATGTGCGCCACAAACTGTCGGAACGTCATCACCTCCTTCACCTGAGCCTTGGCGTACGCCTTCGGAGCCTCCTCCTTGTTCATCTGGTTGGGGAGCAAAAACACACTATAGTTAATCATTCTGTTGCCCATCGCCGGTATGGGACTTGGTGCTTACGCAGGCAGTTCACTGCGCCCGGCAGAGGTTGTTATTGTTTCTGAACTGCAATGCAAAGCTACGACACGGAAAACCTGAAACCAAGGAAGAAAGCAACCCCCAATTTTCTTCTTTCTTTTACTCAGATACACAGACAGTTGAACCCATAAAAAGAAAGCAATTATGGACATCAAGATAGAAGGCAATCCTGGCACAGGCAACACGTTCCAGGAAATCAAGATAGGCTACGTGGAGAACTACAACCCCAATGCCACCACCGTCATCAACAACCACTATGGCGACCGCAAGAAGTCCGCTCCCGCTGCCGATGACTCCCAGAAGCAGCTCGACATGATTCAGCTACAAGCCGAAAT
>SFEK01000206.1 GCA_004557285.1 Bacteroidales bacterium
TTGCGCATCGCCTTGTCCGCGCGCCATTCCTGCGCCAGCTCCACCGCTGCGCGCTCCAGATTGCCGGCATACTGCTCCAGCATCGAGAAGCGATAGAAGAGCGTACAGACATTGATATGCCGCTGTTCGGTATCGGCCCAACCTTCAACCTTGAAGAGGTGGGTGAGAAGGTCACTGCGCAACAGCCACTCCTTGCGTCGCAGGTCGCCATCGAGCGCATCGACGCGCATCTTAGAGGCCGGTGCCGTGTCGTTAGTAGAAACCACACCGAATCCGGTAGCGGTCAGCACCAGGTCGAGTCCTCGCATTTCTTCCAGAAAAGCCATGACACAGGCCAGCTGCTTCACCAGTGGCCGCAGTATTTCGCCCATGGTGCTATCTCTGCTTTCTACTGCTGCAATACCAGGCTCGCCCAGTATGTGACAGCCTATCACCTCCACCTTGCACATGATGGCATCCTGCATCACGTCGAAGATCTTGCCCTTCGGCTCACGAGCGGCAGGCACGGCCCGTTCAAAATCAGTCTTTGTTATTTCCAGTTGCATTGTTGTCTTTCTTTATGTCAAACTCCTTGTTCTTATCCAGTGTGGTCATCTCGATCATCGGCACCTTGATGTCGTACTTTTCATCCCACCCGTTGAAGTGCATCGTGACGTGGTAGGGAACTTCCATCACGTCGTGCCAGGGCTTTTCGATGGCCTGTTTCAGATTGAACAGCTCGCGTTTATCGCTGCCTGAGTTGTTCATCTGGCTCTTGCCCGGCGTTGCACCTACCATGTTCGGGTGAACGCCCATGGCGAAGCAAAGCGAGTTGGCCGCCTCGCCCATGTCCTCGCTCCAGTCGCCACCTTCCTTCTTGTCAGCACCAAGGGCATAGATACGTACCATGCGCATCTCCTTGCCATCCAGCACGGTGTCGTAACTGGTTATCCATGCCTTGCCAGCGTTCTCAGGCTTGGTGCAGAACTCGGTGATGTTCTGACGCTCCTTCTTGATGCGTTCCTTGCGTTCCTCTGGGTTGGTGATGCCTTCTTCGTTGCAGACATTGTTCCAGTAGTTCTTATGGATCTCCACTTGCCAGCGTGGGGCTGCCGTGTTCTTGATCATGTATCGCTTACCCGTGCCAATGAGGCGGTATATATCATACCAGGCATCGAGGAAGATGCTGTAGTAATAAGGTATGGGATATATCTGATGGCCCACCGTCGGCACACGGCACACCACGGCAAAGTGGCGCTCTGCAGTTCCGTCCGTGCGCTTACCCGTCTCGGGATTCGGCTCACGGCCCAGTCGCACCATCAGGTCGCCAAACGGGTCCACCTCGTCAAGCAAGGGCAGCACTCGGGCCTTCTTCGGGTTCACCTTGCGCCAGTTGGCAATGATAACATAGTCCGAGTTACCTTTATTGTTGCGGGGCGAGAAGCGGCAGTGGCAGGCATCCTCATGGCGCAACTGCACAATCTTGCTGCCATCGCGCGACAGCGAGATACGGAGTACCGAGAAAAAGTAATACTTCATATCGGTGGCCTGCTCCCAGAACTGAAGGTGTAGCGCGTTACTGAGACAGAACCGCCGTATCTCCGGGTCGGAGGCCCTATCTTCGGTACCACGGTTAAAGAACTGCAGCCCCTGACCGTAGCTCACCAATGAGTTGAACTGCTGGCACTGTGAAGCGACCATATTCTTGCCAATTAGTGTTTGCACATGGTAGGGCAGCATGTTGTCGCCCCCCCACGGCACATATTGGTACTGCCGACCGCCAATGCCGATGGTATTCACGAAGTCATCGTCCTCGGCATCGGCAAAGCCACCATCACTGTCCCCACCATATCGAGTGACAAACTCCGACTGTACCCCCTCGAGTGCATTTACCACTGAGGAAGGCATCATCTCATATACGTCATAGTCACCGTTTGTACCAACGTGCAACAGGTCATTCTTTTCTTCCATATCTCTATAGGTATATTGATAATCCGTTAATTTCATGAATCAGAATGTCGGGCACCGTGCGGATCTGGTTGTTTGCCGGGTTGATGACGCGGTGCCAGCCGCCTTTCCAGTTGCTGCTCGAGACGAGCCATCCCCGGTACTCGATGACATTGCCCGTCTGCAGTTCCCATACCTTCAGGTTCACGGTCTGCTTCCGCTCCCGCGCCAGGTCCATAATCTGTAGGGCCTCATTGAAGTGTATCGCCTTTTTGTTTTCCATCAGTTGAAAGTGTTGTCAAAAGTATTGTCGAATATACGTCCCTCGCGTTTCAGGTCAACGACATTATGGATGCGCTGCGCATACTGGTAAGAGAAAGTGAAGCGTGGCAGGTAGGAATCCTCATTGGAGTTCTCGCTCTTGCAATCAGTTATCACCACCTCTTTGCCGACTGTCGGAATGCCGTTGTAGATGTTGACGATAAAGACTTCCTTGCTCCGAAACAGCTCATCAGCCCAGTTGGCCATCGGTGTTGTCAGTACTCCTGTGTCGGCTTGGAAGGTGCGTGTCTCTTCAATGTCATAGTTACGCAGCAGGCCACCGAAGCGGGCAGACATCCGCTTATATTCCGGAGTCACCTTGTGCTTCCCGGTACAGTAGAGCATTTCCTGAACGCCGAATGAGTTTTCAAACAAGAGGATAGGGGCACAGTCAGGCCGTTTCATATCAATCTCATATTCTTGACTGCGACTGCCTGCTGTCACGATGTATGACACCAGAACCTTACCATCAGTGGCGAAGTTGTCGGCCGACACGTCTAGTTGAGTATAGCGACTGTTGCCCCCTGTTACCATGGGCGTGAAGGTCTTGATGCTGCCGTCTGCATAATATGCCGTACAAAGTGGTGTCTCATTACCATAGTAGTGAAGATATTCCAGTCTTCCCATGGCTGTCAATTTAGGTCCCATGAGGATGCTAAGGAAGTGATTGCTGTAGAATTCGCTGGCCGACAAGCCTACATCAGCAGCACTATAAAGAACTTGAAATGCAAGTTGCTTGGAATCCGTATCTTTTACATCCCC
>SFEK01000042.1 GCA_004557285.1 Bacteroidales bacterium
ATATACATATAAGGCGTAACTGTACGCTTTGGTTTTGACGCAGTAAGAATCTGGCAGTTCGAGCAAAGTTGTCAAGAACAAAGCAACGGGAACGTCTCATGAGGTGTATTGTATACAGCCCTCATTGGCTTTGGACGATTCTATCGTTCATTGTCAAGAGTGCTTTCTATATACGTACACAGGCGTGGGGCTTTCGGCGTTGCTCGTTTCGACTTGTCGGGCAATGCGAGAGCCTTTATAGCGTGGAACGATCGCAGTAGTACTAACTTTGTTTCATCCGAAATATGGAGTGACGCTTCTGCCCATTCAGGGCGTAAAACAATCGGTGAAAATGGCTACTCTACATCGGCAACGAAGTCGACATACTTACACCATGCAGCAATATATTATCACTCGGAATACCGAATGAACCGGGTATGCCATGAGCGAAAACGGCAAATCAAGGAGATTTTATCAGGTACATTTTTGAAACTTTTCTGTCATTATCATATAGGAATGTCAAAAAAAACAGTAATTTTGCATATTAGAATAAACGTGAATACCTGATGAAAAAAATGCTATTGTCGCTGTCGGCCTTGCTGCTGACGCTACCCATGAAAGCACAAAGTCCCTCTGGCTACAACGAACAGGAAGCCGTGTCGCTCATGAAAACCATCCAAGGGACACCCTTTGAACGAACCACCCACCCTGAGGCACAATGGTATCCGAAGGCGGGATTGGGCCTGTTTATCCATTGGGGCATCCATTGTGTAACGGGCACCGACCCCTCGTGGTCGATGCTGAGCAACGTGCCTTGGCTAAAAAACGACCCACCGGTAAAGCCCCAGAAGTATTACAAACTGGCTGAGGAATTTCAACCCGGACGATATGATGCGGAAAAATGGGTGTTGGCGGCCAAGAATGCAGGTTTCCAATATGTCGTCATCACCGCCAAGCACCACGACGGATATTGCCTGTGGCCAACCAACCACGGCACTTACAACACCAAGAACTATATGCAGGGCCGCGACTTGCTCCGCCCACTGGTGGATGCCTGCCGCAAATATGGCCTGCGCATCGGTTTGTATTTCTCGCCACGCGACTGGAGCAACCCCGATTATCCCATGCCCTTCAAAGACCACGACTATGCACAGCAAATCAAGGGCAACCGCTATCCCGACGGCACCAACCAAAGGCAATTCGACAAATTCTTCGACTATACTGTGGGGCAACTCAGCGAACTGCTCACCCGCTATGGCAAAATAGATGTCATCTGGTTCGACGGCATCGACTGGCCGGGCGTAAACACGCACCACGAGCAGCTGCATGCCTGGCTTCGCGCGCTGCAGCCCGAAATCATCATCAACCCTCGTTGGGAAACCAACGAAGAGGGCAAATCGTTTGGTGATTTCCGCACGGAAGAGATTGCCTGGCGCAAACGGATGACCGAAGGACGGCCTTATGCGCCGGGGGTATGGTGGGAGTTCAACGAGACATGGAGCGGACATTGGGGCTATTCGCCCGGAGCACGTTTCCGCGACATCAACACGGTGATTGCCGCCTTGGTTTATGCCCGCTCGTATGGCGGCAACTATCTGCCCGATGTGGGGCCGCAACCCGACGGCGAGATGCGTCCGGGCTTCTATGATGCCTGTGTGCAACTGGGACAATGGATGGACATCAACAAAGAATCGGTGGTGGGCACAAGCGATTTCGACGACTGGAACAACCTGTGCAACGTTCCGCTCACACGCCGAGGCTCAACCGTGTATGCCCACCTGTTGAAAGACCTGCCCGGCGAGGTGAAGTTGCAATGGAAAGAAAAGCCACGAAAAGTGGTGCTGCTCAGCGACGGAAAGGAAGTGCCGTACAGTTATAAGAAGGGTCAACTGCTCATCCGGTTGGAGCCAAGCCGACGCGGCTCTGCCGACGATGTAGTTAAAATGGTATTCGAATGATATACAACAGATTCATCCTTGTTGTCGTGCTGGTCATCGGCCATCTCAACACCTGCCTTGCGCAATACGAGCGCAGGGTGGCAAGCCGCGACTTCTACGACTACTACAACCATGCCAACTACGACGAGGCATTGGTGCCCGACTATACCCTGCCCGACATCATGCAATGTCTCGACGGCACGGTGGTGGGCGACGTGAAGACTTGGGAAGAGAAACGCCGCCCCGAACTGCTCCGTCTCTTCACCTCTTTCATGTATGGCAAACAACCGCTGCCCGACAGCACCTTCAGCTTTGAACGCATGGGAAAGGACAGGAAAGTGCTCAACGGCAGGGCGATGAGAAGAGACATGATGCTGCACCTGACCGGCGAAGGCCCCGACGTGCAGCTCTCGTTGGTGTGGGCAAACGACCGCAACCGTCAGCCAAGAAAGACGATGATGGGCATATCGTTTATCCCCAACGACTCTATTTTCACCTTCTACCCCAACGGCAAACGGCCCAAAGGGGCTGAGGCCTGGGACATCGACTCGCTGTTTGCACACGGCTACGCCCTCGCCACATTCTGCTATACCGAGGCCGAGGCCGACAAGGCGAAAGACCTGTTCAGGTCGAGCCGTCTGCACCGGCATTTCTACCAGAAGGGGCAGCACTATCCCCTGCCCGACGAATGGGGTGCCATTGCCTGCTGGGCATGGACAGCCAGCAGGGCGATGGATGCGCTCGGTGCTCTTGCCGCCGACATCGTGGACATGCAGCAGGTGGGCATCATGGGGCACTCGCGACTGGGCAAGACGGCCTTGTGGGCAGGTGCCACCGACCAGCGCTTCGCCACCGTGGTGTCGGTCAACTCTGGCTGTGGCGGTGCTGCCTTGTCGCGCCGCTGTGTGGGCGAGACCTTGGAGTGTGTCAACGAATGGTGTCATCATTGGTTTTGCGGCAATTTCAGGCAGTATAGTCACCGTGAAGAGTGGTTGCCCTTTGACCAGCACGAACTGCTGGCACTCATCGCGCCAAGGCGACTGGTGGTCATCAGCGGCACGGAAGACCATTGGGCCGACCCCAAGGGCGAGGGCATCAGTTGTCAAGAGGCCGAAGCCGCATATCGGCTCTACGGCAAGCCTCAACAAATCAACTACTTGCTGCGCGAAGGGCCTCACCAGGTGATGGCTGTGGATTGGCATTTCATCCTCACGCCATAACGGTGTGATTGCTCCATTACCATAGTGCGCCTCAAAATGTTAACTTGTTAACATGTTAACTCGTTAACTTTTCATTATTCACTAACCAACAAGAATTCACCACCCAACCAAAAAGAATTGACCGCCCAACCATAACGGCCGAGCGGTCAACTGTTTTTGGGTGGTCGTCAACCGACCATCCTATTTAATCCAAAAGTTACGAAGAATCACTTCACTATTTAGACACATTGTCAGGATTCTGCTCCAGCATAGAGTTGCTGTCTAAGTCGCTCTGAGGTATCTTGAACAGGTAAGTCTTCTTGGGCTTGAACACAATCTCGCTGGTGATGTAGGTGATGCCTTCGGCAGAAGCTCTTTTGCACTTCTCGGTAGCGAGGTCAGCCAGCTTGTCTTTGCGCAGCTCGTCGTAGAAAATCTTACCCTCGCCGACGAACTCGTAGCGGCGCTGGTTGAAGATGTCCTCGTCGATTTCGCTCTGCGACGTGCCTGCGGGCAATGCAGCCAGACCTGCACGGGTGCGCACCTTGTTGAGCTCACTCAGACCACTACCGGCAGACAGCAGGTTGGCAGCCTCAGCATAGTTGAGGAGCACCTCTGAATAGCGGAAGATGGGGAAGTTGGCATTGGGCATCATCAGAGAATAGTCGGTGTGCTGGTCGAAATACTTGCAGTTGAACACGGCGCGCATTTCAGCAGGACGGTCGTTCCATGCCTTGGGCTCCCAGCTGTGTGTGGCCACATTGTAGTGGCAAGGCTGAGAGGTGAGTGCAGAGGCGTCGTCGCCGCAAAGACCTTCAAAATAGGTGAGACATGCGTTGGCACGCTTGTCGCCGTTGTTGACCATCTCCTCATACAGATAACCTGACACGCCGAAGCGGGCATACTGGTAGCAACCCATGTAGGCATTGTTGGTGCGGCCCAGACCGAAACGGATGTGCATAGGATTGCTCTGGCCGGCCTGATCAGAATACTGCAGCTCGAAGACCGACTCCTTGCAGTTCTTGGCATTGAGGTTGAACCAGTAGAAGTTGTCGGTAAACTCGGGCATCAAATCATATTTGTGTGAGTCTATCACCTTCTTGCTGTAGTCGCGGGCCTTCTTCAGGTATTCAGCGTTGTTGTCGTTCATCGAGGCCCTGTAGAGATACACCTCGCCGAGAGCGGCATCCACTGCACCCTTGGACACACGCCACACCTCATAGCCGTCGGCTCCACGCTCGGGCAGGTAGCCTTCAGCCTCAACCAGGTCGTCGATGATGCGCTGGTAGGTTTCATCCACCGAAGCACGTGGAATTTCCAAGCCTTCGATACCGTTGGTATAGGTGGTAGGCAGAGGCACACCGCCATAGAGACGCAACAGGTGGAAATAGGTATAGCCTCTGAGGAAGAGGGCCTGACCCTTGATGCGTTTTTTGGCTTCATCGCTCATGTTCACGCCATCCACACGGCCGAGCACCACATTGGCGCGGTTGATACACTCGTAGGCATAGCCCCAGATTTTCATCACACCACCCACCGAGGCACTGTTGGCATAGCTCCACTGCGAGAGCTCGTGCATGTTGTCCTTGTTGTAGGTAGGCCAACCCTGCTCGGTGAGCATTTCAATCTGTGCAAGATAGAGGGCGTTGTTGCCGCTGTAGAGACGGCGGAAACGGTTGTAGGTGGCGGTAAGCGCCGTCTGCACCTCAGCCTCTGTCTTGTAATAAGAGTTGGGGTCGATGAAGGTATATGGACTTTCGTCGAGATCGCTACAGCTGGTCAGCGACACGCCGGCTGTTGCCAGGGTTGCCATGGCAACGGCAACTATATTCAATTTGAATGCTTTCATTTTTTTCTACATTATTAAGGTTAGAATTTAACGTTCAAGCCAAACATGACAGTCTTTCCGTAGGGGTTAGACACGTCGCCGTTTTCGGGGTTGTAGCCGATGTGGTTGGCTGATGTGAAGAAGTTCTGCAGGTTGACATTAAACAGCAGTCCCTTGATGTACTTGCTGTTCACCAGTTTGGTGAAGTCGTAGCTCATCTGGATGTTCTTCAGGATGAAGTAAGACCAGTCGGCATTGGTGCGGTCGGAGAGCACAACGCCCTTGGCACCGATTGCCGGTGCACTGCCACCGGGGTTGCTGGTGCTCCACATGTCGGCATAACCGTCGACAGAGGGCACACCCAGCTGGTTCTTGACATTGTTGTCCACCCAAAGTGAATAGTTGCCGGTGTTCTGGTAGGCAACTGCCCACTTCGAACCGTTGTTGTAGAAGTCTTCTGAACCGGCCATTGAGGCATACTTGAAGGCACCCTGACCGTAAACCTGAAGTTTGAAGTCTTTGTACTGTACGCCAAGGTTGAAGCCATAGAAATACTTGGGCTCGATGCTTCCCACGCACTGGGCGTCGTCGATAGAGAGCTTGCCGTCTTTGTTGACATCTTGATACATCTCAGAACCGATGCCTACGAGACCGTTAAGGCTCGGCATTTTCTCAAGATATTTATCAAGCTGCTCTTGCGACTTGATGATGCCCAGAGAGTGATAGGTATATACACCATTGACAGGCTGTCCAACCTCAAGCACACGGGCGATACCTGTAGAGGCAGTTCCGTCGTAAACGGTGATGCGGTCGGCGCCGTCGTAGAGTTTCTTGATTTCGTTAGTGTTGTAGGTAAAGTTGGCTCCCACGGTCACCTTCCAGTCTTTGTTCTTGAACACGTCTGCGCTCACGGCAAACTCAAAACCCTGGTTGCTCACCTTGCCCACGTTGCTCAGCACTGAAGAGAAACCTGAGGTTGAGGGGATTGGCACGGTATAGAGCAGGTCTTTGGTCTGACGGTCGTAGAAGTCGAAGTTCATGTGGATGCGGTCGAAGAGCGAGAGGTCGAAACCGAGGTCGAGCTGGTTGGTGCTCTCCCACTTCAGTTTAGAGTTGCCCACCGACTCGTAGAAGCCCTGCAGAGAAGTCTTGCCGTCGGAATAGTTGGCATTGGATGTGCTGGTGGCCAGACGGGCAAGCGACTGGTAGTTGCCAATCTCCTGGTTACCTGTGATACCATAGCTACCACGAATCTTCAATTCGGTGATCACCTTGTTGTCTTTCAGGAAGTCTTCCTCAGAAGCACGCCATGCAAGACCAACTGAGGGGAAGGTACCCCACTTGGAGTCGGCACCGAAGCGTGAAGAACCGTCGAAACGCACGGTGGCGGTGAGCAGGTATCTGTCCTTATAGGCATAGGTACCGCGGGCTGTCCATGAAATCAGGCGGTTGCTGTAGATGTCGCTCTCTGCCTTCAGCGAAGCCTGGTCGGCTCCTGAGAAGTCCCATGCGCCGAGGGCGTCGTTGGTGAAGTTGGCCGACATCTTAGAATATCTGAACTTGTAGTCCTGCCATGAATAAACACCGGTCAGACTCATGCGGTGGTCGCCCCACTGGTTGGAGTAAGAAAGGATGTGGTCCATGAGACGCGACTCCTGTCTTGCCCATCGGTGTGCACCAGAGCTGGTGGTAGAGCCCGACTGCAAGCCCTTGGAGTTTTGAGAAGACACGAATTGGTATTCGTTGGCTGTCTTGGTGTCGTAACCGATGTTCAGGCGGTAGTTCAAGTGGTCGGTAAAGTCAACCTGTGCAAAGAAGTTGCCGATGAAGCGGATGTTCTTCACGCGGTCGGTAGTGGCGGCCATGTCGGCCAGCGGGTTGAACACCTCACCATGCTGCACGATGTTGAACGAGCCGTCTTCGTTGTAAGGACAGTCGGTGGGCCATCCATAGCGGAAGATGTCGTTGGTGAGCACGTCAACCAACTTGTTCTGACGAGAACTGGTCAGCTGCATGTTGGCACCGATGGTGAACCACTGGTTGAACTTCTGCTCAAGATTGGAGTGGAGAGAGAATTTCTCAAATCCTGTCTTGTCGAGCAGACCTTCCTCATCGTAGTAGCCGGCCGAGAACATGTAGCGGGTGTCGCCCGACTGTCCGTCGAGGGTCAAACCGTAATCCTGTGTCAGGGCTGAGCTCTTGATGACTTCTTTCTGCCAGTCGTAGAACGGGCCGTTGTAGCCGTTGGGGAAAGGCTTTGAGCCACCCTGAGCCACGTTGGCGGCATTGATATAGTCGACGAAATCCTGACCGGAGATGGTCTCAATGAGTCGTGAACGCATCTTCACACCCATATTGGCGTGCAAACTGATGTTGCGGCGGCCCTGAGAACCCTTCTTGGTGGTGATCATCACTACACCGTTGGCACCACGCGAACCGTAGATAGCGGTGGCAGAGGCGTCTTTCAGAATTTCCATCGACTCGATGTCGGCGGGGTTGATGTCGTTCATGTCGCCATCGGTGAGGGCGAAACCATCAACAACATAGAGCGGGTCGGTGCCTGCGCTGATAGATGCAGAACCACGGATACGCAATGTAGGAGCTGCACCGGGCTGGTTGTTGGTGAACACGGCAACACCGGTGGATTTACCCTGAAGGGCCTCGATGGGGTTGGAAGCCATCACAGAGGTAATGGCCTCGTTGCGGATGGAATAGGTAGAACCGGTGAGGTCGCTCTTCTTCATGGTACCATAACCAACGACAACCACCTCGTCCATCATGTCGTTGTCTTCGACCATGGTCACGTCATATGTGGCTCCCGGCTTCACCTCGATGCTCTGGGTCTTGAAACCCACATACGAGAAGCGCAGGGTGGTGCCTCCCTTGACCACTACGTCATATTTACCCTCGGCATTGGTGATTACACCCTGTCGCAATGCATCCGAAGGGACCACACTGACACCAATGAGCGGTTCGCCCGAGGCATCGCGAACGACACCGCGCACGTGCATGCTCTTTGCCTGTTGTGGAAGGATAGAGGTCGTGGCTTCCTGAACTTCGGAAGCACCTCCTACTAAAGGACTCAATGACAGCGCGGCAATCGTCATACCGACCATCATGTTTTTCTTTAACATTTCCATAAAAGTTGTTTTAATAGTGTTTAAAAGGTATTTAAATTATCAATACAGCGCAAAAATAGCATAAATATTTCAATTGTATGACAATTAAATAGTATTTAACATTATTAATTGCCTGCAACCTATAATTTACAATCAAATAACTATAATTTTTGATTATTTCATTATTTCCTTGATTTATATAAAGAATTATCACTACTTTTGTACATCAATGGCTATCTATTGTCATGTGAAAGACAATCATCAACAAACCGACTATCCTATAAACTGTCAACCATGAAAAAAATGAGATTTACCTTTTTACTCGCTTGTCTATATACCTTATTATATATATATGCACAAAACCCATTATCCACCCTCGACGACCTGCGCTCGCAACCGCTATGCCAAGCGTGGCAGTTTGGCTTTGAGGGAGAAACAGGCATCCACACGGTTAACCTGCCTCACACCTGGAACCAAATGGATGCCCAAAACAAGGTGAGCAACAGCAAGGACAAGGCCAATGCCTACAAGCGAGGCAAGGGCATCTATACCCGACATCTTGCCGTGCCTGAATCCTACAAGGGCAAAAAACGGGTGTTTGTGCGGTTCGAGGCGGCGGGACAGACAGCTGCCGTCTTTTTGAACGACAAGCTCGTGGGCGAACACCTCGGGGCATTCACCGCCTTCTGCATCGAACTGACCCACGACATCAACTATGGCGGCGACAACCTGCTGAGGGTGGAAGTGGACAACCGCTGGAGAGCCGACCTTGCTCCCCTGTCGGGAGGATTTGCCATCATGGGAGGGCTTTACCGGCCGGCAGAACTGATTGTCACCGACCTGCTGTGCATCAATCCTTTATATTATGGTTCGCAGGGGGTATTCGTTGACACCAAAAACAATGGCGAGGTGAACATCCGCACGCACCTGCATCTCGGCAAATATTCCGACGGGCGTATGACTACCACCATACCGCACACACAAGCCAACGTTGAGGTAAGCATCTATGACGCCGACAACCACATGGTGGCGCACCATGTGCAGACGGCAACCTGCAGGAGCGGCAACGACGAAGTGGTGGTGTCGCCTCTACACATCGACAATCCTCAACTGTGGATGGGCAAGCAGCATCCTTGTCTTTACACCGCACATGTCAAGGTGTCGTCGGCCGAAGGCGTTGACGAACAGAAGGTAAAGTTCGGTTTCCGCGAAGTGGCCCTCACCCAAGACAAGGGCTTTACGCTCAACGGCATGACCTATCCCGTGTATGGCGTGAGCAGGCATCAGGACTTGCACGACAAGGGTTGGGCATTGACACACGAGGACAATCAGAAAGACATGGACATCATGCACGAAATGGGAGCAACGGCCATCCGCATGGCGCATTATCCGCAGAGCAAAGACATCCACGAGATAGCCGACTCGATGGGATTCCTGGTTTGGGATGAGGTGCCTCTCGTCAACGAGGTGCGCGACACTCCGGCATTTGACCGCAACACCCGCGAGATGATGCTCGAAATGATTTATCAGCTGTACAACCATCCCTCCGTCTGCTGGTGGGGACTGTACAACGAGATTGACTACCCCCATACATCTTCCACCCAAACCATCTTCCACCAGCTGAACGACCTGGCGCACCAGCAGGGCGGCAACAGGCTCACCGCCTCTGCCAGCAACAAGGGGCTGCGCTATTACAACGGCATTGCCGACATGCCTGCATGGAACAACTATCCGGGGTGGTACTGGATGTTGAGATGGCCGAAGGAGGAAAACAACAAAGGGCGTGTGCAGGGATTTGGCGAATGGATGGATTATCGCTACAACGAACTGGGCGGCAGGAGGTTTGCCATCAGCGAATATGGAGCAGGCGGCAACCCCGAACACCATTTGGAGGGCGCGCTTCCCGAGCAGTTGGAAAAAACACTCAATGCTCCTTTCCATCCCGAAGAGTGGCAGAACTATGTGCACGAGGAGACATGGCGCACCATCAAAGCCCACCAGCATCAGTTGTGCGGCTCGTTCATCTGGGCCATGTTCGACTTCATCGTGCCCGGATGGAGCGAAGGAGGCATGGTCAATCTCAACACCAAGGGATTGGTGACTCACGACCGAAAGATGAAAAAAGATGCCTTCTACTTCTACAAGGCCAACTGGACAACGGCTCCGACGACCTATATCTGCTCGCAAAGGATGACCGAACGTCATCAGGCAGAAACCGACATCAAGGTCTATTCCAACTGCGACACCGTGACGCTCTACATCAACGGCAAGAAGGTGGCAAAAGGCTCACCCGACGACATCCGCGTATGCACCTTCAAGAATTGCCGTCTGAAAAAGGGGAAGAACATCATCAAGGCCGTGGGATGCAAGGGCAAGCAAAAGACAATTTCAGAAATGGAAACCGTCGTTTGTTAACTTGTTAACTCGTTAACTTTTCGTTATTCACCACACCGACAACCATCAAAACATAAAAGCGAGACAAACAAAAAACACTTTGCTTGTCTCGCTTATGCTGAATTACTCGAAGTAATTGATTATCAATACTCGTCCTCGTTGAACAAGAAATCTTCTTTGGTAGGATAGTCGGGCCAGATGTCTTCGATGCTTTCATAGACATCACCCTCGTCTTCAATTTCCTGCAAATTTTCCAACACTTCGAGTGGTGCGCCCGAACGGATGGCATAATCAATCAACTCGTCTTTGGTTGCAGGCCATGGCGCATCTTCAAGTTTTGAGGCTAATTCTAGTGTCCAATACATACTTCTTTGTTTTAAATTAGTATTTACGCCGCAAAAGTAATATATTTTTTCTTATTATCAAGGATTCTGCCATGTTTTTTCTCTTGCACCGAGAATAAAATTCAATTTTCTTGCCAATACGAACAAGTAATCTGACAGACGGTTCATATATTGCAGCACTTCAGGAGCTACAGTGGTGGTTTCGGCAAGGAAGAAGATTCTTCGCTCCGCACGACGGCATACCGCACGGCATACATGGGTCTGCGCAGCCACCTTGGAACCACCAGGCAGGATGAAGTCATTGAGCACGGGGATGCTCGAATTGATGGTATCTATCTCGCGTTCGAGTTTTTCCACCTCGGCAGGATTGAGGATGCTATATGGCGAAAGCTCTGTCTGGCTCTTGTCTGTGGCCAGATAAGAGCATACGGTAAACAGGTTGCGCTGTATATCGAAAATCATCTCTTTGTCGTCAGCATCTTTCATTGTAGCCGCCAACAGGCCCAACTGTGAGCTCAATTCGTCAACTGTACCGTAAGCCTCAATTCTTGAGTTCGTTTTTCTTACTCTTACGCCACCAATAAGGCTGGTCATTCCCCCATCGCCTTCCTTTGTAAAAACCTTGGTTATCTTCATAGTCGTAACAGGTTAAAAGTTTATGATATAATTTTGTTTGTAACGTTTCTTTTCAAAGAACACCAACCCGCAATAATACAGGTCGAAGGTGACTACACCCGGTGTCTGTTCCACTATCGTCTGCCAGCATCTGCGCATCCCGGCATGCCGATGGATGTCGTGCAGCAAGACCATGGCTCCCTCGTGGGCCGATGACATGGCTGCATCCACCACCAAAGACACGGCAAGCTCATCATCTACAGGCGATATCCTGATGATGTCGGCCTCGGTCATCGCCGCCATGGCTGCCTCACCCGTCTTGTAGGCTGCACGGTGGCAACCTGCACGGAAATAAGCGCCGTACACCTTCTGCTGGGCACCCAAGTCGGCAATGAGCCGCGGCTGCAGATGGTTGGACAGGCGGAAACAGAGTTTGGCCGTCTTGCGGGTAAGCGCATCGAGATGTGGCAGGGCTCGCTCCATATCGGCATAGCCGTAATAGGGACAATGCTCGTTGATGACATATCTCACCATGCGGTATGCCCAGGGCGACTGGATGCCAAAACCCCGGCAGCGGTGTATGCGGCTGAGCCAAACGACGCCACGGAGTATATGCTGTTTACAGCTGTCGGCAACATTGTTTATCATCATACCTGGTTCAATGGTTTCTTCGTCGTGGCTGCCTTTGCGGGATGCCTCACCTGCCTTGTCGGCGGGAGTGTTTACGCTTTTCTCGCCATTATAGTTTGCAAATATACAAATATTCTTTGAAAATCAGATTAATATTCAAAAAAACCGAAAATATTATTGTACTTTTGCAAGCAAATTATAAAAATACGCATCATGAAATCATTAAGAGAGCTTTATAAAATTGGTATTGGACCTTCAAGCAGCCACACCATGGGACCTCACAAAGCGGCCAAGATTTTTGCCGCAAGGCATCAGGATGCCCGTGCTTTTGAGGTGACGCTTTATGGCAGTTTGGCTGCAACCGGCAAAGGGCACATGACTGATGTGGCCATCATCAACACGCTGAAGACGGTGGCTCCCACTACCATTGTCTGGCAACCCACCACGTTCTTGCCCTTCCATCCCAACGGCATGGTGTTCAAGGCCATCAACAGCGAAGGCAAGGCCGACGAGGAATGGACGGTTTATAGCATCGGCGGTGGTGCACTCTCTGAAGGCAAAGCCGAAGGCGATGAGTTCAGCACTCCCGAAGTGTATCCCCTGGGCACCCTGAGCGAAATCATGGAATGGTGCAACGACAATGGCCGCAAATACTGGGAATATGTCAACGAATGTGAGGACAGCAGCATCTGGGATTACCTGAAAGAGGTGTGGGAAACCATGAAGCAAGCGGTGGAGCGTGGCATCAACACCGAGGGGCGTCTGCCCGGACCGCTCAATCTTGCCCGCAAAGCTCCCACCTATTATGTCAAGGCCTCTGGCTACAAACAGTCGCTGCAGTCGCGCGGCTTGGTCTATGCCTACGCCTTGGCGGTGAGCGAAGAGAACGCCTCAGGAGGCACCATTGTCACGGCACCCACCTGTGGTGCTTGCGGCGTGATGCCTGCCGTGCTGTATCATTCGTGGAAGGCGCACGACATGAGCGAAACCCGTGTGCTTCATGCGCTTGCCACCGGCGGTCTTATCGGCAACATCGTCAAGCAGAATGCCTCCATTTCGGGTGCCGATGTGGGTTGTCAGGGCGAGGTGGGTGTAGCCTGCGCCATGGCTTCAGCAGCCGCCTGCCAGATGTTTGGCGGCAGCCCCTCGCAGATTGAATATGCGGCTGAAATGGGGTTGGAGCACCATCTGGGCATGACCTGCGACCCGATATGTGGCTTGGTGCAGATTCCGTGCATAGAGCGCAACGCCTTTGCTGCCACCCGTGCACTCGATGCCAACCTTTATGCCGCATTCTCCGACGGCATGCACCGCGTGACGTTCGACAGGGTGGTGCAGGTGATGAAGCAGACCGGCCACGACATCCCCTCATTGTACAAGGAGACAAGTGCCGGAGGACTGGCCAAAAGCTTCTCCAACATCATCAAGACAAAACTATAGGAAACAGGGCATAAAAACGAAGATACCTTCACCGCCCCGCGAAGGTATCCTCAACAGTCAACGAAGGTACCTTCAACAGCCGTCGAAGGTACCTTCATCAAAAAGGGGTGTTTGATTGTCATTATTTTATTTCAATACCACCTTGCCGCTGACGGTTTCTTTGCCGTTCTTGATGGTATAGATATACATACCCTTGGCCAAACCATCGAGGCTCACTGTACCGTTGCCGTTGAGCACTACGCTGTTGGCCTTCTTGCCATCCATGGTGTACATCTCAAAGGTGTGGGCAGCTGCTGTGGGGAACGAATAGTTCAATGTGCGGCCATTCAAGGCGATGGTGCCGTCGGCTGTCACATGGTCGATACCTGCAACCACTTCAGGGTCGTTGCTCATATAGAGAATAAAACTGATGGCTTTTGACTCATCATCGCCATACCAGGCACTCACTTTACATTTGCTGGTGGCTATAGTCTTGTCCATGATCCAGCTTGAGTGCAGCTGAATGTCTGTATCAGTATTGGCTGGCAGACCGGTGCCCATGTCGGCAGTAGTGGCTGTAGCTGAAACCACTTGCTTATAGGGCAGACATGCACCAAAAGCACAAAGTTCCAATGTTTCGCCGTCAAGGTGCTCTACCTGCACAGTAACAGGATTATCCTTGCTTGCGGCTTCTGTGCCATTCAGTTTGATATGGGGAGTAAACTGCAGGATACCAACCTCCATCATAGTCTCATCGTAGGTTGATACAACAATTTCTCCACCATTGGGAATGACATTGCCATCATGCTTGAAAGTCAAAGTCTGTGCATTGGCCATGATGGAACAAACCAATGCAGCTGCGATAGTAAAGATTTTTTTCATGTTATTTTCTCCTATTGTTTTGTTATTTCAAGTTTAAAGAGGTGGAAAATCAAATTCCCACCTTATTATTATATACTACTTATTCAGCTGAGGGCAAAACCACCTTGCACTCTGCGGCCTGATAAACACCGTCTTTGTCGTTATAGACAAAGGCTACCACCGAGAGGTTCTCAGGATTCCAGTTGTCTTTCACGGCAATCTGACGCTTGAACGACATGGCTATGTTTTCCTTGATGGCCACATCCTCACCCCAGAAACCTTGGTCTTCGGTAGCCTTGATGCAGGCACGATACACATGGTTGTGCTCATAATCCTTGATCAACCCCAATGTCTTGTCCATCTGCATGGCAATGATATGACTTTCAGTCACCCAAAGCTGCAACTTGCCGTTGATGCTTTCACTCGACATCATATCGACATGGCACACCAACTGACCGTTCTCCACTTTGGCATCTACCTGGAGCGAAAGCGGTGTGGAACGCTTCAATTCCTCACGGACAACACTGGGAAATTCAGTCTCAGAAAGTTTGCCACTCCTGCGGTTTACCACACCAGAAGGATAAGTGGTGATACCCCATTTATTGGCATATTCATCACTTCCAGGCTGCATCAGACCCACCATGTTTGGCATGGAGCCTTCTGCCACAGCAAGTGAACCTGCATGGATAGAAACAGAAATCAGCTGCTCGCCATACAGTTCTTTCAATCCTTTCACCACCTCGTGGGCAGCAGGACAGTTGATACATCTCTGACCAGTAAACTCTTCAAGCAGCACCACACGCTGGCTTTCAACAG
>SFEK01000207.1 GCA_004557285.1 Bacteroidales bacterium
TTTTTCTTCCGAGACGCAGCCTATCTTATCAAAAGATAGTGCAAGTTGAGAGAAGAACAAAATGCAAAAATGTTTTTTTGTATTTTTTCTTCCGAGACGCAGCCTATCTTATCAAAAGATAGTGCAAGTTGAGAGAAGAACAAAATAAATGCTCATAAACTTATATTTTACATTTCCGGGATGCAGCTTCTGAACACAGTTTTTTGGCGAAAACCTTTCAAGCGACCGTTAAAAGAAGACGCTGGGGCAATAATAGTCACGCCCCATCCGTTATTCATAAAAAACGTTTGAGCTATGATGAAAAAATTGTTTGCAGCACTTGTTGGCTTGATATTGTGCAACAATGTTTGGGCACAAAAAGAGCCGGGCACAGTCACCCTGTATCCCCGTATAGGAATGAACCTTTCCAAATTTTCGGGTGACAAGATTTTTACCGATGAAAACAGCTCTTTCGGTTCAAAACACAAAAGCGGAATGGTGTTTGGTGCCGAACTGCAATACCAAATCAGCCAGCCCCTGGCCGTAAGCGGCGGCGTGATGTACAGTCAGCAAGGCACATCCTTCGACCTGTCTGACTACAAGGAAGAACACATCGACGACTTTCTTGACATGCGTGTCAACTACATCAACGTGCCGCTCATGCTGGTGGCCACCACAAAATACGGTTTGTCGGCCAAGGTGGGTGTCCAGCCCGAATTTCGCGTTTCCGACAAATGGGACCACATGCTCACCAAGGTAAACTTCTCCATCCCCGTCGGCCTTGCCTACGAATACCACAACGTGGCACTCGACGTGAGATACAACATCGGCATCACATCGGTCTATAAAGCACCCTCCGACAAGATACGCAACTCCACCTTCACGTTCACCCTGGGCTACGGCATCAACCTGTAGCAAATCTGCATCACAGACAGGTGTGAACAGTCTTCACCAAAAGCCACAAGCGCTGGATAGATGCAGGTCTGCCCGTTTCGTTCATCATCAAGATGCAACATAACGGGCAGACCTGTTGATTATCCTTGCCTTTGCTGTCAGCGCACCAATGGTTTGGTAGCCTCCTGCAACCATGCCAACTCCTCGGCATCAAGACAGGGCGACAGGCGTTCATACACCATCCGGTGATAGTCATTGAGCCACTCCAGCTCCTCGTCAAGCAGCAGCTGCAGGTCGATGGCGGTGGTGTCGATGGGACAAAGCGTCAACGTTTCAAACTGCAGGAACTCGCCAAAGGCCGTCTGCCGGTAAGGCACGGTGAGCAGCGTGTTTTCAATCCTCACGCCAAACTTGCCTTCTACATAAATGCCGGGCTCGTCGGTCACGGTCATGCCTGCCAGCATCGGGGCAGGCCGGTATTCCATGCGTATCTGGTGCGGACCTTCATGCACATTGAGATAAGCCCCCACCCCATGGCCAGTGCCGTGCATGTAGTTAAGTCCTGCTTTCCACAAGTCTTTTCTCGCCACAGCATCAAGCTGTGTGCCGCTTGCCCCTTTGGGAAACTTGAGCAGCTGCAGCTGGATGTGCCCTTTGAGCACCAGAGTATATATGCGGCGTTCCTCTTCGGTGACGGGGCCAAGGGCTATAGTTCGTGTAATGTCGGTGGTACCATCAAGATATTGTGCACCCGAATCAAGCAACAACAGTCCCTCAGCCTTCAGCGGCACATCCGTTTCAGGAGTAGCCTCATAATGCACGATGGCACCATGCGGCCCATAACCGGCAATGGTATCAAATGAAACGCCCTTGAAGAGCGGTTGCTCCGCACGCAGGGCTGTCAGTTTGGCATCCACCGACAGCTCCGTCTCCCCACCAGCCTCAACGGCAGGTTTCAGCCATTTCAGGAACTTCACCATGGCCACACCATCACGCAACATGGCCCTTCTGAATCCCTCAGCCTCCACATCATTCTTAACCGCTTTCATCGCAGGAATGGGTGATGCGGCATCCACCCTGTTGCAGCGCACGGCATGGAAGAGCGTGTGATTGGTGGCATTGCCGTCCATCAGTATATTATATTCACCATAGGCAGCAAGCGCCTTGCTCACATCTTCATAGGCAGCCACTCGCACGCCCTCACGTTTCAGATAGCCCTTCACCTCGTCGGTCAGTTTTCTCGGGTCAACGAACAATGTGGCCTTTTCCTGACCGATGAGCAGATACGACACAAACACAGGGTTGCAATGCACATCCGACCCACGCAGGTTGAGCGTCCATGCAATGTCGTCGAGGGCAGTCACCAACATGCCACAAGCATGTATTTGGGTGAGGCACTTTCTGATACGGGCCAGTTTTGAGGCGCAGCTCTCTCCTGCATACTCCATGGGCTGAATGCTCACCACATCAAGCGGAATGGGCGGACGGTCGGTCCACAACTGCGCCAACGGGTCGAGGTTGGTTCTCACATTGATGCCACCCTCAGCCCGCAATCCTTCTGTCAGTTCCTGCACCGAGGCGGCCGAATTCACCATACCGTCAACACCCACCACGGGCTTGTCTGCCGTTGCCAGTTTCATGCCCAGCCACTTGGTGATGGAGGGTGTACCTTCCACACGTTCCTTCATCAGTTCAAAGCCTGTTCCTTCCAGTTGCCGGGCGGCGGCAATGAAATAGCGGGAGTCTGTCCACAGCGCAGCCTCGTTCATGGTGACCACAGCGATGCCTGCCGAACCGTTGAAACCCGAAATCCATTTCCGTCCCTCCCAATGTTCGGGGATATATTCGCCGTTGTGGGGGTCGGTGCTTGGAAACACAAAGGCATCCAAGCCCTCGCGTGCCATCAGCGCTCTCAAATCCTTTACACGTTGTCTGATTGTTGTATTCATAGTACAATATATTGATTTTCTACATGCAGATACCACACACCTTTATGGTGTGACCGTGCAAAAATACAAATTTCTTTTGATATATGTTTGGCAATTTCAGTTTTTTTGCGCAACTTTGTAGCCCGAAGGAAAATTTATCAAACGACATGGAAAAGAA